>CAKRHU010000236.1 GCA_934339215.1 uncultured Lacticaseibacillus sp. | reverse complement strand
ATGGTGTTGTAGTAGGTCCGCGGCGTTTCCATAGTGTCACCTCCAAGCTTCACAATACTAGCTTTTGGTGATTTGTCATTTTTTAAGCCAAAAATGGTAGTGATTTCAGATGCGCGGCGCTGGAAAGTACGGTAAACTTCTTCTTATATAGAAGGGATCGGGTGCGATGAAAAAACTGTTCTGCTTATTGATCGCGTTGGTCAGTTTTGCTTGTTTGCCTTATCAAACTGTCCATGCGGCCAAATTGCATTTTTCAGTGGCGGCCCAGTTGCCGAGCAATCAAGTCGATGCCAGTGTTTCATATTTTTCGTTGAAAGTGACCCCAAGTCATACGCAAACGCTGAATTTGGTCCTCAGCAACACCGATACCGTGGCGCATCGTTATCGGATTTCAGTCAATCGCGCCACCACGAACACCAATGGGGAAATCGACTATACCAAACATGCGCAACCCAAAGCCAAGTCGTTAAGTGAGGATATCGAAGCGATGACGCCGAAGCCTTTTGTGGTCAACGTGTCAGCAAATCAGAAAAAAACCGTTGGGGTGAAGCTGACAACGCCGAAACAAGCCTGGACTGGGTTAGTTCTCGGTGGGATCCAAGTCACAGAACTAGATACAAGCCAAACTAAAAAATCTGCCAAAGGGCTCACCTTGACCAATGAATACGCGTATGTGGTGGGCTTGGCATTGCAAGAATCAGGTAATTACGCTGGCATCACGCCGAAAATCGCTTTGCGTTCAGTGAAGGCCCATCAGCTCAATTATCGCAATACGATCACGGCAACTTTAGAAAATACGACGCCGACGCCGCTGCACCAGCTGAGGGTAAAAGCGAAGGTCACCAAAAAAGGCGCGAAATATACTTATATTCGCTATACCAAAGAGGGGTTGGCGATGGCACCTAATAGTATCTTCGCCTTTCCCATCAGTACCAACAACACGCCATTAGTGGCTGGACAATACCAAATGGATCTGGTGGCGACAACGGCAGGACAGAAATTTCATTTTGTCAAAGCCTTCACGATCACCGGCGCCCAAGCACGTAAGTTGAACCATACAGCAGTGGATCAAAAGCAATCGCCATTTCATTGGCTGTTGGTTGGGGCAGGGATCATTTTAGGGATCTTGCTCTTAGTGGTAGTTGTGTTGATCATTTTGTTGATCCGTCAGCGGCGCGCCAAATAAATATACAGATTGCACACAAACGAGTCGTTATCCATTTTGTAGATATCGACTCGCTTTTTTTGCGCATCCGTTTGCATACAGTTCAAACGGTCAAAAGCGTTTTATCACGCCATAAACGGTCACAAAGCTAAAATATCAAGCTAAGATCAGTGGTTAAAGCCATGATATCACCGAATTCTGGCAAAAAATTAAGGTCGATTATTGGCCCTTAAAAATAACGTGATAGCAATTACGAAACCGCTGTCATCGTGACTTTTGCACGCTTTGAATAGCATTTTTTGAAGTTGTTCCGACCAAATCGCACGCGAAATCATTAAAATAAATTCATCTTTATCTAGTGTTTGTGAGAACCATATGATATAACAGAGTTGTATTAATGCGTATATTAGCACCACTTGTCACTAATCGGTTTGGGGGAATCGTTAATGATCAAGCACCTTTCTTTAGTGCACCTTTCTGCGCTTGTCGCTGGATTGGCTGCATTGTGTGCATTAGGCACACCGACTACTGTTTCTGCTGATGATGTGCAAACATCAACAGCTTCTGTCACTTTCACGATGCCAAAAGATAGTGCAGTCGCTGCTAGCGACATGCCGACCATCGACTTCAGTTCAGCGAAGGTTTCTAGCGCTGCCCAAGACGTCACCGCCGATAGCGTTGATGCCCCAGTAGCAGTGACGAACCCGGGTTTTGCCAATGCGTGGCGTGTTTCTGTGGCTGCGTCGGATTTTACCAATGCCGACAACACCCAACAGATCCACTCAGCATTACTGACGTTTGATGCAACGGCTGCTCAAAGCTGCAATGCCGATTCTGTGGCAACAGCGCCAACGGTTACGGATACCACCATTACCACAGGTGGGGATCAAGCAGCCTTGGTCAAAGCGGATCGCAATGGCTCAGCAGGTACGTTCAAGACGGAATTTGCGTCATCTGCTGTGCATTTGCACATTCCTGCAGGCAATACTGCAGGGGATTATACCGCGAAGTTGAAGTGGACGTTGACCGACGCGATCGAATGAAAGGTGCGCGTTAATGAATTTGTGTGGTGTAAGTTTGCAGCAGCTTGCGGTTAGAAAATTTTGTTTCAAAAAAGCTTGCGTTTACAACGCCAGCGCGCTATGATGAACAGGTAATCAAGAACAAGTGAATTTAACCGCTCACCTAAACACAGGCCATATGGCACGTTTAGGACGACCCGTACGCAGGGGTATGTAAATACTCGCTGTGACGGGTCGTTTTGCTCTTGTACAGGTTTCTCGATGATCTTCCCCCAAACCATCATCGACTAATCAGTGATGTGTGTGCATATACGAGCCGTTTAATCGGCAATAAGTTCCGCAAAAAAGCCATCAGTGCGATGGCCTTTTTGCGTATATGAGGATAATTGTATGGTCTATCAAACAATCGTCGCCAGTTTGGTGATGACATTTTTTAATATTGGCATCATCGGCGGGCTACAACGGCTGATGCATGGCTTGGATATGGATCTGGAAAATCGTCATTTATATCCTTGGCGTACTGAATTGATCTATGGGGCCTATGAAGTCGTGGTCGCTGCCTTATTGTTAGGGCTAGCGCGTTATTCTTCTGGGTTTAGCCAAGCGCTGTTAGTCGATTTGCAGTTGGTGGTGATCATCAATTTCACCAACGCCTTTAAAACTTTGCCAGCGATCATTCCGACGGTGTTGTTGAACTTCGGCTTGTTTGCCGCGTTGATCGGGCATGCCGATTGGCAATTAGGCTTGGCCGTGGTCATTTATTTAATTTGGCTGACGATCGAAGAAGCCTATTTCTCGCCATTTGATGAACATATGATGATCCGCGTCTTAGCTGATTTGGTTGCTGGCGGAGGATTTTGGATATTGATGCAAGCAGCATGGCAAATGTCTGCGACCATGCGAGCAGCGCTTTTGATCGGCTTTGTGGTGGCCACGTTAGGCAGCTTCACGTATATGATCTTGCTGCGGCGCGAGCATTTGATCGATCGCGCCAATGCCCGGGATGTGCGCTATGATGCATTGACGGATGCTTATAACTGGTTGAGTTTTCGCAAAGCAATCAATCAGTGTTTTGAGCAAGATGCCAATTTGAGCCTATTGGCGATGGATATCGATCATTTTAAACAAGTCAATCACCGCTATGGGCATCCCACGGGCAATCAAGTCTTGATCAGTGTTGTCGATACCTTACAAGCCGCCCTTGAAGTGATCGCGCCACATGCGATGTTGGCGCGGACTGGTGGCGAAGAATTTATGATGATCTTACCAGACTCGAATGCGCCGCAAGCTTTGGCCATCGCTCGAGCTTGCCAAGCGCGGATTCGCGAAGTCTTAGTGCCACTGGAAGATAGCGACGCGATCCGGGTGACGGCGACGATCGGGGTCGCCACACGTCAAATTGAAGATGAAAGTGCGCGCGACTTGTACCGCCGTGC
>CAKRHU010000235.1 GCA_934339215.1 uncultured Lacticaseibacillus sp. | reverse complement strand
CCCAGAATTGCCATTCAACCGGCGCAATATTGATGTGCATGGCATCACGCCTGATCAAGTCGCAGACGCGCCGACCTTTCCAGAACTTTGGCCACACATTCAAAACTTTTTCACCCCGACATCGATTGTCACCGCGCACAATTCCCCTTTTGACGTGTCAGTCTTAAAGCGCAGTTTGGAACGCTACGGCATGCCGATCCCGCATTATCAAGTGATCGACACGGTCAAAACGTCGCGCGCGCTATTGCCTGGCTTGACGAATTACAAGCTCAATACCGTCAGTGCGGCGATGCAGATTCCGTTGGAACACCACCACAATGCCTTAGAGGATAGTTATGCCTGTGCCCGAATTTTATTAGGACAATATTTACAATTCGGGGCGGCCAAGCTCGATCCTTGGCTTAAAACTGCATAACCGACAAAAATAACGGCTGATTGCCGTTATTTTTTTGTCTCATAGATTTTGTTCAATCCCGCTAAGTCCTCTGCTGATAGCTGGCTGACCCCTTGATCGACGGGATACATGACAGAGGTTTTATCGGCTGAATGATCCAAGCCTAACGCATGACCGAGTTCATGCATCGCCACCGCCACAGACAACCGTGATTGATAAGCCACATTGAACTCAGCACTGGCATGATTGACCACGCTCGTGCCTAAAGCGGACCAAGTCTCAGTAATTTTCGGACCGCCATGGCCGAGCTCAAAGGTTTGTGCCGATTCAGGCATCGGTTTAGAATAGCTGCCTAAGGTCAACGTATTGCCAGACTTGCTAGTGCCTGCGATCAACTTCACAATACCGGTTTGATTGTATGCGGCAATGGCTTGCTTAAACAGGGTTTGATTGGTCGTCGATAAACCTTTTTGAAATTGATAGTGATACGTGGACGCTAAATTTTTACCGAATACGATGGATTCGACTGGTGTAGCTGTCACATGCGCAGATGACGACGATTCACTGCTCCTTTGACTGGACGATGTCGTTGGCGCACTGGGTTGCGGTAATTGCGGAAAAACACCATACCGCCAAGCAAAGATCCCGGCCAAAATCAGTAAGATCAATAAGAAGCGGGTTTTAAATTTCAAACATTAGCCTCCTTTTCGGTGAAGGTAGTGTAACACATTCGCCAGATCTTGCAAATTTAAGCCAAAAAAACAGGCACCGCAGCAATTGCGCATACCTGTCTCCTTCCGCTTCTCGCGCAAAATCGGACGCATTCACGGAATTTGTGTGTCTCGGCCAGACCGGTTGATGTCTGAGCCTCCCTCGAGACGATTCTATCTTAACACAAAATTTTACTGTTGCGCTAGTGGTTGACGAAATACCAAGTAAACCACGCCGACTAACGGCAACGTCAACAATAAAATCGGATAAAACAACGTGTGGGCAACGCCACCAAAAAGCAAGCCCCCGATGATCGGCCCTAACACCATCCCGGCATCCATACCAATATAAAACGTCGAGTTGGCCAACCCTTGTTCATTTAACGGTGCGACTAACAAACTCGTCGCTTGGCATACTGAATACATCACCCCATAGCCGCCAGCCAAACCAAAGGCCGCCACGATCATCATCCAGTTATTCACCAAATAAGTCATCCCCAGCATCCCAATTAAATTGGCCAAAACACCGGCAGCCAAGAAATATTTAAAGGGTAAGCGATCGAAGTAGTCCTTAAGCCCTAACCGCATCGCCAGCAAAATCGCCGCATAAATCAGAAAGAAACTGCCGACCATCACATGTAAATGCCGGCTGGCCACATATTCAACTAAATAAGCTTGCGTGGCAAAATAAGGAATCGATAACAACATGATGATCAACGCGATCGGCACCACTTTAGGTTGCACGATCCGCATTTTACCAGGTTTTGGCGCGCCGACGACTTTATGCGCTTGCCCGTGATCGGCGATGAATTGGATCATGATGATCATCGCCAATGACAACACCGCGGCGCCGATAAATGCCAGGCGATAATTGAAATGTTGATAAATAAAAATCCCAAATGCTGGGGCGATCGCCATGCCTAACGCATTCATCATGCCATAATAGCCCATCCCGGCCCCGATGCGATCACGCGGCAGCAACCCTGATAACCAAGTAGCCATGCACACGGAGCACAGTGCAAAGCCCAACCCATTGATCACCCGGACGATTGCAATCATCCAACCAGCTGTCGCCATCGCATACCCGATGCCCGCAATCAAGAGTAAAATCCCGCCAGTCAACGCCAAAGTAAGTTTGGACAAGCGATCAGTGAGTTGACCGGCAAACGGTCGAAACAACAAACTGGTGATATTCATCATGGCAGCGATCACCCCAGCAACGGCAGCGGATTCACCAAGGCTAGTGGTGAACCCGACGATCAATGGATTGACGAGCATGGCGTTGGACATGTAGCAAAAGCTTCCGAGCAGGATCAAAATCGTATCTTTCGTGAACAGCTTCTTTTGGGTCGGCATGATGACGGCTTCTTTCTGAAAAGTGATAAATATAATTGTACCACTTGCTGAAAGTTGCCTGGAAATTTTCCCTGAAAAAACGGCAGGATGCCATTAACTTTTGCCAAGCATAAACAAGCGCATCGCTGTTTCGCCTGCCATGATCAAATTATTTTTCACCTCGATCACTGCCTGTTCCAAGCTTTGAGGTCTCGGGGTGATCGGCAACACGGCATCAATGCCATATTGATAAACTGCCTGAAGATTGTCGCTGCGGGCACCAACCAACGCAATGACGGGTAACCCAAATTGTTTTGCTGCCTGCGCAATGCCGATTGGGGCTTTGCCGCGCAGTGATTGCGCATCAAGCTGCCCTTCGCCAGTGATCACCAAATCAGCGTGTTGCAAGGCAGTCTTCAACCTCACGAGCTGTAAAATCGTTTCGATACCACTGCGGCTTTTAGCATGCGCAAAAGCAAGCAGTCCTGCACCTAAGCCACCTGCCGCCCCAGCCCCTGGCATTGCTGCAATCGCTGCATCACAATTTTCTGCCAACAAGTCACCTAAATGCGCTAAATCATGATCAACTTTTTGACGTTGTGAAGCGGTCAAGCCTTTTTGCGCACCATAAATCGTCGCCGCCCCATCAGGACCGGCCAAAGGGTTGGATACGTCAGACAACATGATGACTTGGACTCGATCCATTGCAGCCAGGTGATCGGTAGCCTCGATGCGGGCTAATGTCGCTAAGCCAGTAGCTCCTGAGGCGATTGGCTGATCATTTTGATCATAAAATTCATACCCTAACGCGCGTGCCATACCCACGCCACCATCAGTCGTGGCCGATCCGCCCAGCCCGACGTAAATGGTGGTCGCCCCTTTTTGAATCGCGGCTTGAATCAGCTCTCCGACGCCAATGGTTGATGCTGCCATCGCTTCAGCTGGGGTTTGATGCGTGTGCTGCAAACCACTTGCTTCAGCCATTTCGATCACGGCAGTATGTTGAGGTAGCCAGCCCCAACTTGCAGAAACTGATTGGCTTAATGGTCCGGTAACGGTTTGGGTGATGATTTTGCCGTGTAATGCGGTGGTCAAGGCAACCACTGTGCCTTCTCCACCATCAGCGATCGGGATCACTTTCGTTTGCACATGGGCATTTGCGCGTTTCAGGCCTTCACTGACCCAAGTTGCGGCT
>CAKRHU010000234.1 GCA_934339215.1 uncultured Lacticaseibacillus sp. | reverse complement strand
AAACCACACTTACGCTGCCGGACATCGATAGTCGGCTTTAACAGTGGAAGGGTGTCAAAAAATCTGGTCGGAATGTTAGAAAGTTACTGCTAACCGTCGTGACATCTGGGTCGTGGCATTTGTACCTGCGCCGGAAAAGTGCTACTATATTATAACGATTATTCAGCAAAGCGAGGGAATGCGCGTGGCAGATCAAAACCAACAATTTGAACAAGCTCATCTCAATTCAATCATGGGGGAACTCGGCGAGGCCGAAGACCGCCTGAGTGCCGAAATCGGCCGCACCAAAGCCGAAGAACAACAACTCAACAAGCATTTTTTCAGTGACTTTTCACTGAACTTCAGCGGGGATGCCGAAGCCAGCGAAACTGCGGCTTCCATTCAACAACAACAACAAATGCTTGATGAACGGCAAAATGCTTGGCAACAATCTGACACCCAACTCAAAACAGTGCAGCGCTTAGAGGTCAATCCATATTTTGCGCGGATCGACTTTCAAGAAGGCCAAGAGAAGCCCGAAACCATCTACATCGGTTTAGGCTCATTCACCGACGCCAAAGGCAAATTCTTAATTTACGACTGGCGCGCCCCGATCAGCTCGATTTATTACGATGGTGGGCTGGGCAAGGTCACTTATCAAACCCCTGATGGCCCGCAAACAGTCGACGTGTCCTTGAAGCGCCAATTTGTGATTGCTGACGGCAAGATCCAAACCATGTTTGATACCACTGAAACCATCGGCGATCAAATGTTGTTGGAGGTGTTAGGCGAAAAGTCTGACACCCAAATGAAGTCCATCGTCACCACCATTCAGCGTGAACAAAACCAAATCATCCGCGATACCTCAGCCGAATTACTGTTCGTGCAAGGGGCAGCCGGCTCTGGAAAAACCAGTGCGGTCTTGCAGCGCGTGGCCTATTTACTGTATCGCTACCGCGGCAAGTTGAACGCTAGCCAAGTGATCATGTTCAGTCCTAACCAGCTGTTCTCGGATTACATCGGCAATGTGTTACCAGAGCTTGGCGAACAAAACATGGTGCAGTTCACCTTTTATCAATATGTGTCGCGCCGCGTGCCAAATATTGACGTGCAGAACTTGTTCTCGCAGTTTGAAGTGGTGCAAACCCCAACACAGAAGAAAGTTTCCGCTTTGAAGAACAGCCTGGCGTTCTTTGATGCGACTAAGCGTTACGCTGGCAGCTTGGAATCCGCCGGCATGCGTTTTCGCGATATCAAGTTCCATGATGACGTGTTCTTCTCTAAGGCGCGCATCAAAGAAATCTTCTATTCTTATAACGAAAATTATCACCTCGGCAACCGCTTGAACGCCACCAAAGAAAAGCTCATCAACATGCTCAACCATAAAGTGGAAAGCACGATGAAAGCCAAGTGGGTGCAAGAAGCGGTCGAAGACTTATCCGCTGAACGCATTCGCGAACTGCAAGCCAACGGGCCAGACGAATTCAAGAACTCCGATGACGAATACCGCTTCTTTGCGCGTAAAATCGTCATGGATGCTTTCAAGTCGATTCAACAAGCCATTGTCCGCAATCACTTCTTAAATATCCGCGGCCAATACTTGCACTTCTTGAAAAATGCTGGCAATTTTATCGACTTACAAGAATTTGGCTTGACGGAAGCCGATTGGCAAGCAGATGTTGAAGACTTCTTAGTCGGCTTCAAGAATCGCCAGCTCAACATGGTCGACGCCACGCCTTACTTATACATGTATGACTTGATCACTGGCCGGCACGGCGAACGCAACATGCGCTATGTCTTCATCGATGAAATTCAAGACTACACGCCATATCAACTGGCCTACTTGCGGGCCAGTTTCCCCAAAGCCCGCTTCACGTTGTTGGGCGATTTGAACCAAGCCATTTTCACCAAGTCGGCGTCACATACCTTGATTCAAGATGTGTCCAAGTTGTTTGATCCGGATAAAACGCGGGTGATCCAGTTGACGCAATCGTATCGTTCGACCAAACAAGTCACTGACTTCACCAAGGCGATTTTGAAATCTGGTCAAGCCATCAACGCCTTCAACCGCCTTGGGCCACTGCCGACGATCGCCTTGCGCGACACCGAAGCAGAATTGGTTGAAGCCGTGGCTGCCCAGCTTAAAGTCAACGATGCCGCCAAGCAAACCACTGCGGTGATCGCTAAGACCTTAGAAGAAGCCGAACATATTCACAACTTGATGCAACAAGCTGGCTTAGCGTCAACGTTGATCCGCAGCGAAAACCAACGCTTAGCTGCCGGCGTGATCGTGGTGCCATCGTATCTGGCTAAAGGGTTGGAATTTGATGCCGTCATTTTGTGGCAAGCCAACAAGCACTTCTTCCATGAAGAAGACGAGCGCGAATTGTTGTACACCATCGCCAGCCGTGCCATGCATCGCTTGACGATCCTGGCCACCCCAGACTTGTCGCCACTGTTAGATCAAGTGCCAGCAGACTTGTACCAGAAAGCGTAGTTACATGAAAATGTCTGAAACTGTTGCCATCACGACGCACCGCGTCTTCCAAGGCCAGATGAACGAGCACGATTCGCTGTTTGGCGGCCAAACCTTATCTTGGCTGGATGAAAATGCCTCGATTTCTGCGCACCGTTTTTCTCGGCGACAACTCGTCACTGGCTCCGTGGATTCGATGGTGTACGTCAATCCCGTTGAAATCGGCCATGCCCTGATGTATGCTTCCGTGATCACTGGGGTCGGGAAGAAGTCTTTGGAAGTCTTCACGAAAATGATCGGCGAAGATTTAGATACAGGGCGGCGGTACTTGGCCGCTTATGCCTTTACCACTTTTGTGTCGATGAACTCGGATCCGTTGCCAACCCTGGAAGCAGACGTCAATGAAGGCCAGAAGCTGGCAGCCGGCTACGCCACCCGTCGTGCTGAAAACAAACGTCGTTTAAAATCCATGCCTGATGTGTCACTAGACGTGGTGCCATACTAAAACAAGCTTCGAATCTCAGCTGAGGTTCGAAGCTTGTTTTTTCGTTAACTGACTTTCTTCGGGGTGGCTTTATTCAATACGGGATCGTTTGGCGTGATGTTGAAGGTGATATCCAAGGCTTTGGCAAGTTTGCCCATCACTTCTGCAGTTACGCCATTGGCAGCACTTTCGATTTTGGCGATTTGGCTTTGCGTCATGTCGAGTTGCTCGGCCAGTTGGGCTTGAGTGAGTGCTTTTTGCTTGCGTCCCCAACGGATTAACAAAGCACATTGGATCGGAGCCGGGACTGAAAGGACGTCAGTGATCGGCCGACCATTTATCACAGTGGCGATCATTAAGGCAATGGTGTCATCTGGAATCGGCTGAGGAAGATAGTCTTTAATTAATGAGATGTCTCGTATTGTGACGTGACCAAATAGCAATTGATCATACTGGTCAAATACATCACGATATACAGAGGATTGGAGTGGATTGTTGTCCATGATTTCGTTAAGTTGGACTAATTGTTGATGAACGGCTTGAGGGGTCATAATATTTTTCCTCCAGAAGTTAAATAGCGTTGGACGTGGATGCGACTGGTATCAGTGTCAAAGATGATCGATCGGCCATGTGCAAATCCGCCCAGGTTCAAGTAGAAGTACTGAATGCCATTTTGATTAGGCCTGAGTTGCATGAAGCCGTC
>CAKRHU010000233.1 GCA_934339215.1 uncultured Lacticaseibacillus sp. | reverse complement strand
GATCATCGCCTGAGCCATTGACTTTCACCACTGTGCCTAAGCCCCACTTGCGATGTTCCACTTTGTCGCCGGCGGTCCAAGTTTCACGACCTGCCGCTGTGGTTGGCGTGGCTGTGATCTTCTTGGCCTTGGTGCCGACTGGATGACGTGAATAAGTTGGGGTCACCGCGCGTTGCGTGCGATTGATGAATGGAATATCGGATTTCGGCTGCGCTTGGCCTGCAGTTTCCAATAACTCGGGATCGATTTCTTCAATGAAACGGCTGGCTGGGTTATTTTGGCGTTGGCCATAAAGCATCCGGCCATAGGCGTTGGAAATAAAGAGCTTCTTTTGAGCCCGGGTGATGCCGACATAAGCCAAGCGGCGCTCTTCTTCCAGCTGGGTTTCATCCATCGCCGCGCGGCTCAATGGGAACAAGCCTTCTTCCATCCCCACCATGAATACCACTGGAAATTCCAGGCCTTTGGCAGCGTGTAAGGTCATCAAGGTCACTTCTTGCGCGTCTTCTTCAATGCTATCTTGATCTGATAATAACGCCAAATCTGCCAAAAAGTCGACAAAGATGTCTGAATCTTCTTCTTCAGGTTCATAACGATCATCAAATTGCTTGGTCACCGACAGCAATTCGTTCAAGTTATCGATGCGGGTATCGGCTTCGATGTTGTTGGCCGCTTTAAGCGCTGGCAAGTAGCCACTTTCATCTAAAATGTGGGCCATCATTTCCGTGACGGAGAAGTTTTTGCGTTGGACCGCCAATTTTTGCATCATCATGCCAAACTCAGCCAAACCTTTGCGGGCTTTGCCAGAAATCGGAGTGAGTTCAGCGTTGGCCGCCGCTTCAAGTAAGCTCCAACCGTTTTGCGCAGCGAAGGCTTCAAGTTTTTCAATGGAAGTCGACCCGATGCCACGCTTGGGTTCATTGACGATGCGGTTGAACGACATATCGTCATCTGGATTGATCACTAAACGGAAATAAGCCAAGGCATCGCGAATTTCTTTGCGGTCGTAGAACTTGTGGCCGCCGACCATTTTGTAAGGGATATTACTTTTGACGAATGCTTCTTCGATAGAACGCGATTGGGCGTTAGTCCGATACAAAATCGCAAAGTCGCCGTACTTGCGGTGCTCAGTTTTCATTTGCGCTTCGATTTGCTTGATCACAAAATAGGCTTCATCGAGTTCAGATTGGGCACGGTAATAGGTGATTTTTTCACCTTTGGAGTTTTGCGTCCACAAGGTTTTGACTTGGCGCTTTTGGTTGTGCTTGATCACGCCGTTGGCCGCATCCAAAATGGTTTTGGTTGAGCGATAGTTTTGTTCCAGCAAAATGACTTGGGCATCTTTGTAGTCTTTTTGGAAATCCAAAATGTTTTGCATGTTCGCGCCACGCCAACCGTAAATACTCTGGTCAGCATCCCCGACGACACACAAGTTGCGATAGCCATCTGCCAGCAGGTGCACCAATTGGTATTGGGCTTCGTTGGTATCCTGGTATTCATCGACGTGAATGTATTGGAATTTGCGTTGGTAGAATTCAAGCGTTTCTTTGTCTTGTTGGAACAACTGGATGGTCATCATGATCAAATCATCAAAATCCAACGCCTGATCGCCGCGCATGCGCTTTTGATATTCGCGATACACGTCTGCGGTGATTTGCTCGATGGGGCCAGCGGCTTGTTTTTGATAAGCGTCTGGCGTCAACAAATCGTTCTTGGCGTTAGAAATCGTTGCTAAAATGCCTTTAGGATCATAGCGCTTAGGATCGAGATTCAAATCAGCCAGGATATGCTTCACCAAGGTCAATTGTTCGGCTGGGTCAGCAATCGTGAACGCCCGATTCATGCCGAGCTTTTCAATGTCACGCCGCAAAATCCGCACACAAAGGGCATGGAAGGTGGAAACCCAAACATCACGGGCGACTTCCGCATCCAGTAACCCGCCGACACGTTCTTTCATTTCCCGCGCCGCTTTATTGGTAAAGGTGATGGCCAAGATCCGCCAAGGGTTGATATTTTTTTCTTCTATTAAATAAGCAATGCGATGCGTCAAGACCCGGGTTTTACCGGAGCCGGCCCCAGCCATGATCAATACCGGGCCTTCAGTCGCTAGTACCGCCTCAGTTTGCTTGTCGTTCATGCCGTCCAACATTGGAACAGTCGCCATGGAATTATCGTCCTTTCGTCTTGCAGTCAGTTGTGATAATTGTACCAAAAAACTCGCAGGCTTAACAGTGAAACGAACGTGTGTGCGTCATCTTCTTAACCGCAAAAAAACTTGAGCCAACGTTTGCTAGCTCAAGTCTCGTTTAGTCGCCCAACCGCTTTTCGCCGTCAAGTTTTTGAATTTCAGAAATATCTTGAGTGACTTCCAAGCAACCTAAATAGTTTTCTTCAGGATCGCGAATGGCAAAGTAGCGGATGTAGATCATTTTCTCACCATGTAAGTTGATCCAAAAATCCGCATGATCTTCGCGACCTGCATGAAAATCGCTCAAAATCTTTTCCACTTTATCCACGGACTTTGGTGGGTGGCAATCTTTGACTAACCGTCCGATCACCGCAGTCGTGCGCGGAAAGACGCGTTCGCCTGAATCTGAGAACCAGCGTACCGTATCCGTGTCATCGACAAAAGTGAGGTCAAGTGGCAACAAGCGCAACACATTGGTCAACTGTTCCAGATCCATTGCACCAGTGGGCAACAATACCCGCGCTGGGTGAATGCCATCGATTTCAATCCGGCCAGAATCAGTCCCACTGGTCGCTGCGCCAAACACATCAGGCCCAGCATGACGGCGCTTGGGTTTTGGACGCTGCACAGAAATCGACGGTTTGTGGACATCGTTGTCCCCGTCTTCAGTTTTAGCCGCTTGCAGTTTGACTAAAGTTTCGGCTGGCGCAGTCGGCATCGGCACGCCTTGATGAATTTCCTTGAGGACATCGCGATCACTGGGCTTGGGCTTGCGATCAGAGGCCAAGTTTTGTGATTTGGCTAAGTCTTCAGCCATGGCATTCAGTTCTTGCGCCATTTTTGAAGGTTTGGGTTTGACCGCAAGTTCCTCTTCCGTGGGCTGCCAAGGCAAAGGTTTGGCGATCAACGTGTACCCGATGGCATCGGATTCATGTTGGATCATCGCCCAGTCTGCTGCTGTGAAAATTTCCAGATCCATCGGCAACATGATTTCCTCTTCTTTGAAGACCATTTCGTCGACTTCTTTGGCAGCTTTTTCAATCGCGGCTTCGATGTCGTAAGGATCCGGTGTTGGCTCAGTATTCACTAACTTCAATGCTGCTTTGATCCAGCCGCGAATCTCATCATCGACGCCCCACATCACTTTCGGCGGCGCAGTAATGCCGTATTTGGTCATCAGGGGAAAAATGAGATTTTCTTTACGCAAATAATGCTTGTCGATTTTCATCAAATCCGCCAAAGCGTTTTGCATCCGAGTCAACAATTCTGGGTCTGAGCCGGCTTGTTGCCACTTCTTGAGTGTCGGCAATAATTCATCATTCAATAAACTCATGATCACGGTGTTTTCCAGCTTCAACACTTGAACTGGGTGGCCAGGAATTTCTTCCGTCGGGGTCTTGGTGTTGTTGTTGATTTTGCCTCGAAAAACTGCTGCGTGCACATTGCAAAGGGTTTGAATCTCCATCGGATTTAAACC
>CAKRHU010000232.1 GCA_934339215.1 uncultured Lacticaseibacillus sp. | reverse complement strand
GTTTCAAAGCGAGATTGGGTGGCAGTGGTCCAATCAATGGCGACATCAGCCAACTGTAAATGATAGAGCTGGCGAATTTGGGCAATCGTGGAGCCGTCAAAGCGCCAACTGGTGGTCGTCAGCTGGCGAGTTTGTGCGCGTAACTGCGAATTATGCCAAGTTGTGCGGCCTGCTTGGATCATTGCCCAACTGCGTTTGAGATAGTTTGCAAGGTCAGTACATCCCAAAGCATCCAATTGCGCACATAAATGACTAATTTCAGCTGATGCCTGAGCCGGTGTGTTCAAATTGGTGTAGGCGGCACTGACAAATTTAACTAAAGGTGCGGCGTGCACGGCTTCGGCTTCGATCGTGCCCATATCTTTATGTGCCTGGCGCAAGGTTTGATAGCGACAAAGCACTGGATACAGTTGCTCAAGCAATTGGATTTCGCGATGGGCGAGCAAATGAATCGCCAAATGGGCCAGATCTGCCGCGCCAACCACAGCTGAGTCGATCGTCTCAGCGTCAAATTGTTGCGCGTATGCAATTAAGCGGGTGGTGAACGTGGCGAGCAATTCATGGGATGCATTGGTCAATCCGGCAGCGATGGCTAAGGTGTGCACGGATAAGCGCCATCCGGCAAAAGGTTGCAAAAATTCACTCAGCAATTGTTCGACTGCTGGGGTCAATGGCGTGGTGTCGCTATTTTGCCGCAAAGTTGACGTCAAGATGAATTGGCCAAACTGAATGGAAGGATGATCGGCATGTTGGCGATGGGCTTCGCGGTAATTGGAGGCCCAATTGGATAGACGCGGAAGATCTTGGGCAATAAATAAGAAGTAAGCCAAGCGTGCTAAGTTATCTTGGCGCTGTTCTTGAAAATGTTCCAAGTCGTAATACGTCAGTTGCAAGTTGGTCAAAATCTGGTGCATGCTGGCCAAACTTAAGTCACTTTGATCGCGTTCAAACCGCGACAACGATGCCGTTGAACAGCCGGCATCGGTGACGGCGTCATCTAAGGATAATTTGCGATCTTTGCGCACCTGACGCACGAACTCGCCAATACTCAATGGTACCATCTGTCAGCCTCTTCCCGGGTTTGATCATTTTGTCGCAAGCATTTTACCAAAGAGATTACATATATGCAATTTTTTTGCTGGAACGGTCGCGAGTTTTCAGCGGTGGGGTCGCAATGCTATACTGGCATTATTGAAATTCAAGGAGTCGATGCAGGTGCAACCAGATGAACGAGTCGATCAATTACAAGCAGCCGGAGTCAAAATCATTCAATCAAAGGAAGTGTTTGCCTTTTCCTTAGACGCGGTGTTATTGGCTGATTTTGCCGTGGTCAAAAAACATTCCCGGGTGGTGGATCTCGCTGCTGGTAATGGCGCAGTGGGGTTATTTGTCGCGCCGCGCACAGACAATCAAGTGACCATGGTCGAACTGCAAGCACGCTTAGCTGACATGGCCAAGCGTTCAGTGGCGTTGAATGGCTTCACCAATGTCGACGTACACCAACTCGACTTAAAAGATACGACTTCAGTGGTTTCTAAAGATTCCGTCGATGTGGTGACCTGCAATCCGCCCTATTTTAAACTCGACCCCGGGCATGTGACCAATCCTAACGACCATTTGGCGTTGGCGCGCCATGAATTGACCACCACGTTTAAAATCGTGGCGCAAACCGCCAGTGATTTATTGAAATACCAAGGCAAAGCCTTTTTCGTGCATCGGCCAGACCGCTTGGAAGAATTGTTGCAGACGTTAGTTGAAGCCAAGTTGGCGCCAAAACGGATCCGCTTTATTCATCCTAAAGCCGATCGGGAAGCCAACATGGTATTGATCGAAGCGGTGAAAGCTGGCAAGCCTGATGGCATTCGCATCATGCCGCCAATCGTGGTTTATGATGCCGATGGTCAATATTCGCCGGCAGTCTTTAAAGCTTTATATGGAAAAGAGGCAACTCGTGGCTGAGGCGCAGTATTTTTTCTACATTTTAAAATGTGCTGATGGGACCTTTTATGGTGGGTTTACCAATGATGTTGAGGCCCGAGTTGCGACGCACAATGCAGGCCGTGGGGCGAAGTACACCAAAGCGCGACGACCGGTGCGCTTGCTCTATTCAGAAGGCTTTGAGACCAAGCATGATGCGTTGTCGGCGGAGTGGCATTTTAAACATCAATCACGCGCCGCCAAGGAAGCATTTTTAAGCGCGCATAAAATTCATTGGTAAGGCTTGTCAAGGGCGCGTACTTGGCGTATGATATTTTGAGTGTGGGAACACACAATCCACATTGCTGTCGATCCAAATCTTGGTGCTCACTTGTGAGTCGAGGCGGATATGACGCGGCAAGAGGAACAAAACCTTTAGGAGGACTATTATGTCTGTATTAAGCATGAAGCAACTGCTTGAAGCGGGTGTCCACTTCGGTCACCAAACTCGTCGTTGGAACCCAAAGATGAAGCCATTCATCTTCACTGAACGCAACGGTATCTACATCATTGATCTGCAAAAGACCGTTAAGATGATCGACGATGCCTACAACTTTGTTAAAGATGAAGCTACTCAAGGCGGCGTATTCTTATTCGTCGGCACTAAGAAGCAAGCCCAAGATGCCATTGCTGAAGAAGCAACCCGCGCTGGTCAATACTATGTTAACCATCGTTGGCTTGGTGGGACCTTGACCAACTGGAACACCATCCAAACACGGATCAAGCGTCTTAAAGACATCAAGAAGATGGCGACTGATGGCACTTTCGACAAGCTGCCTAAGAAGGAAGTTTCCTTACTTAAGAAGCAAGAAGAAAAGCTCACTAAGTTCCTCGGCGGTATCGAAGATATGCCTCGCATCCCAGATGTGATCTTTATCGTTGATCCTCGCAAGGAAAAGATCGCCGTTTCTGAAGCGCAAAAGTTGAACATCCCGATCGTTGCCATGGTTGATACCAACACTGATCCTGATGATATCGACGTGATCATTCCTTCTAACGATGACGCGATTCGTGCCGTTCGTCTGATTACTGCCAAGATGGCTGATGCCGTTATTGAAGGTAACCAAGGCGAAGACCAAGAAGACGCTGAAGACCAACAAGCAGCAGCTGCTCCTGTTGACTCCATCGAAGACATCGTTGAAGCCGTTGAAGGCGACAACAAGTAATTCTATAAATCCCAGAGCTTTTCTGAGCGGTCTTTAGGCCGAGTGTAAGCGAGCCTGACGTCTTAGCGGTTTTTGCTAAGCGTCAGGATTGCTTACACGTGGGCCTATTGCTCAGAAAAGCTCGACGACAAACAAGCACCGTCTGTTATCTCGCGACTGCAAGATCTGCAGGCGGTGCTTGTTTTTGAATCAGAGCGTTTCGACGCTCGATGAAACCTAAAACTTTTAAATCCTTAGGAGGACAAGATTCATGGCTATTTCCGCAAAGCAAGTCAAAGAACTCCGCGACCGCACCCAAGTTGGGATGATGGACGCCAAAAAGGCCTTAGTTGCCGCTGATGGTGACATGGACAAAGCCATCGACGTTTTACGCGAAAAAGGTTTAGCAAAAGCTGCTAAAAAGGCTGGCAACATCGCCGCTGAAGGTTTAGCAGAAATCGCTGTTGACGGCAACACGGCTGCCATCATCGAAGTCAACGCTGAAACTGACTTCGTGGCTTCTAACGACAAGTTCACTGACTATGTGACTGCTG
>CAKRHU010000231.1 GCA_934339215.1 uncultured Lacticaseibacillus sp. | reverse complement strand
TTGGAACTATCAGATTGGGTCCAGTTGAATGGGGCATAGCCGGCTTCCATCCCGACTTTAAAAGTCCCACTCGCAGAAACATTTTGCGTGCTGAAAGCCACCGCCATTAACATGGCAACAGCTAACCCGCTGAGGTAAAGCCACACTTTCTTCATTAGACATATTCTCCCTTCGTGTTTTGCGCACCGAAGGAATAGAGAGAACATTAAAGGGGATCGACCTATATCGTAAATAAAGGTCGATCCCCTGATTTCAGTAATAAAACCAGAATCATAGCGCTCCGCATTGCTGCGACAGTTCAAGCGATATTTTCGCTTGCCCCAACCAAACAACTCCTAGACGAATTGGCTGATTTCGGCGGGGATGCTTACGACAGGTTCAAAGGGATCTAGCCCTCGCCTGCTTTCGTCACCACCCGCGACCTCTATTTCTTGGTGGATATTCACATGTCTTGCGAAGAGTATAGCGCGAACCTGCAAGAACGTCAACGTATCATGCACACGATAAAAAAACGCTTTCTCAAAATTAAAAAGCGTTTTATTGAGTGACGCCTTTTCAGCAAACTCGGCGAAATAACGAGTTGTACCCACAAATTCAGTGCGATTGGGCTTAACTTTTCCACGCTAAAACCCTTGTCACACATAAAGATTTATAAAAAAATTCTCCCACGATGCCCGCTGGTATAGTCCTTTCATGAAAACGCTCAAATTTATCGCAAGAAAGGGATTGCAAAACGCGACTGATAACGGCATACTAGCTCATGGGGATTCATTCACCGATCAAAATCTGTATACTTATTCTACATTATTCAATACAGTTGGCGATCGAACCCAAATATTATTTAGGAGGCGACAAACAATGGTCGGAATCATTCTTGCTAGTCATGGGCAATTCGCTGCTGGCATCAAGCAATCTGGTCAAATGATCTTCGGTGAACAAGAAAAAGTCGAAGCTGTGACTTTCATGCCAAACGAAGGCCCGGATGATCTCAAGAAGCATCTTGAAGAAGCCATTGCGAAGTTCGGCGAAGACGACGAAGTGTTGTTCTTAGTCGATCTGTGGGGCGGTTCACCATTCAACCAATCCAACGGTTTGTTCGAAGCACATAAGGATAAGTGGGCAATTGTCACAGGGTTAAACCTGCCAATGCTCATTGAAGCTTATGGCTCTCGTCTGTCGATGACCTCGGCACACGAAATCGCTGCACACTTAGTAGAAGCTGGGCGTGATGGCGTGAAGATCAAGCCAGAATCACTTGAACCAAAACCAGCGGCTGCACCTGCTGCAGCCAAGGGCAACAACGGCGGCAAGCCAGGCAAGCTCGAATACGTGCTTGCTCGGATCGACTCTCGTCTGTTGCATGGTCAAGTCGCAACTGCTTGGTCCAAGTCAGTTAAGCCTACCCGGATCATCGTTGTTTCTGACAACGTTGCCAAGGATAAGCTGCGTAAGCAATTGATCACTGATGCTGCACCTGGTGGCATTCATGCCCATGTTGTGCCAGTTGATCAAATGATCAAACTCGCCAAAGACGATAAGCACTTTGGCGGTGAAAAAGCACTGCTATTATTCGAAACTCCTCAAGACGCCTTACGCGCTGTTGAAGGTGGCGTACCTTTGAAATCTATCAACGTTGGGTCCATGGCTCACTCCGCTGGTAAAGTTCAACCTAACAAAGTTTTGGCTTTTGACCAAGATGATATCGATACCTTCGGCAAACTGAAGGCTGACGGCTTGACCTTTGATGTCCGCAAAGTCCCAACTGACTCTCCAGACAACATGGACGCCATCTTGAAGAAAGCACAAGATGCTTTGAACGCTGCTAAGTAATAAACAAAGCGTTGGCACCCGTTTTTAGCGATCGGGATAACGTAGGGCGAACGAAGACAGGCAACGCCTGTCGAGTGAGTCCTAGTTATACCGGTTCGCGTTGGGTGACAAAAGCTCGACTCAAACGATTATTCCTACAAAAAGGGAGGATACTAAAATGTCTTTGAATTTCATTCAAATCATCCTAGTCCTCATCGTGTCATTCTTAGCTGGGATGGAAGGGATTCTTGATGAATTCGAATTCCACCAACCAGTTATTGCCTGCACGTTGATCGGCTTGGTTACTGGCCAATTAGTCCCATGTGTTATCTTAGGTGGGACCTTACAAATGATCGCCTTAGGCTGGGCGAACATTGGTGCCGCTGTTGCGCCTGACGCGGCTTTGGCTTCCGTTGCATCTGCCATCATTCTTGTTCTTGGCGGCCAAGGCAAAGCAGGGGTTTCATCTGCCATCGCTATCGCCGTTCCTCTGGCGGTTGCCGGTTTACTTTTGACGACTTTAGTTCGTACTGTTACTGTTGCGATCATCCATATCATGGATAAAGCTGCTGAAGAAGGTAGCTTTGGTAAGATCGACTTCTGGCAATGGGTTGCGATCTGCTTACAAGGTTTGCGTATTGCTATCCCTGCAGGCTTGATCATCGCTGTTGGTTCTGGCCCTGTTAAAGCAATGCTTGATGCAATGCCAACTTGGTTAGTTGATGGCTTGTCAATCGGTGGTGGCATGGTTGTTGCCGTTGGTTATGCCATGGTTATCAACATGATGGCGACTGCTGAAGTATGGCCATTCTTCGCCATTGGCTTCGTGCTTGGCACGGTTACCGAAATCACCTTGATTGGTTTAGGTGCTATCGGTGTTGGCTTGGCCTTGATCTACTTGAACCTTTCCAAGATGGGCGGCTCAAGCAGTGATGGTGGTCAATCCACTGGCTCTGGTGATGCCGTCGGCGACATCATTGACAACTACTAAAAGGAGGTAGAACACAATGGCTGATCAGATCAAATTAACTAAAAAAGATCGTTGGGACGTCTGCTGGCGTTCGACCTTCCTGCAAGGTTCTTGGAACTACGAACGTATGCAAAACGGTGGCTGGACTTATGCTTTAATTCCAGCTTTAAAGAAGTTATACACCACTAAAGAAGATCGTGTTGCCGCTTTGAAGCGTCACATGGAATTCTTTAACACTCACCCATACCTGGCTTCACCTGTTATCGGTGTTACTTTGGCCCTTGAAGAAGAACGTGCTAACGGCGCTCCCGTTGACGACGTTACCATCCAAGGTGTTAAGGTCGGCATGATGGGCCCTCTGGCTGGTGTCGGCGATCCAGTGTTCTGGTTCACTGTACGTCCAATCTTAGGTGCCTTGGCTGCTTCCATGGCCATGACTGGCTCTATCATCGGGCCTGTGATCTTCTTCGTGGCTTGGAACATTATCCGTATCGCCTTCCTGTGGTACACTCAAGAATTCGGCTACAAAGCTGGTTCTCGTATCGCCGACGATATGTCTGGTTCCTTATTGCAAGATGTGACCAAAGGTGCTTCTATCCTTGGTATGTTCATCTTAGGTTCTCTGGTAGAACGTTGGGTTTCTGTTAAGTTCACGCCAACGGTTTCCAATGTTCAATTGGACAAAGGTGCCTACATCGACTGGAACTCTCTTCCAAAAGGTGCTAAGGGTATCCAAACTGCCTTGGAACAACAAGCTTCTGGCTTGTCCTTGACTGACCACAAGGTTACCACCTTGCAACAAAACTTGGATTCCTTGATCCCAGGTCTTGCTGGTCTTCTTGTTACCCTGCTTTGCATGTGGTTACTCAAGAAGAAAGTCAGCCCGATTATCATCATCTTCGGTTTGTTCATCGTTGGTATCGT
>CAKRHU010000230.1 GCA_934339215.1 uncultured Lacticaseibacillus sp. | reverse complement strand
AATAAAACCGCGGTGAAAATTAATTACAAAGTTATCGTGGATTCGCCTGAAAGTGAGGGCTAATTCACCAGGCACTATATAGGAAGATTCGAAACTGGAAAGCACTATTTGGCTTGTTTGTACTTGCGCATCATTTCCGCCATGTGCACTTCATGAACCAAGAATTCATGGGTGCGGCAGATGTAGTCATGCTCACGGCCAATTTTGGCGATGTAACCGTTGATGTAATCGACTTCGGTGTTGCGCCCTTTGGAGAAATCTTGATACATGGAAGGGTAATGGTAAGGGTTGGCCACGCGCGAAACATAATCAACGGATTCGACTTCTTCTTGACGCGTTTCAACCAAGTGGATGCCGGCGCGTTCGCAAGCATCAAAAGATTCATTCATCAACTGTTCCGCCATATCTTTGGCGCCAGGGTATTCGATGAATTGGCCCATGGTGATTTCAAACATCGTGCACAAGGTGTTGACCACGGCGTTGAACACCACTTTAGACATCAAGGTACCCATGAAGTTTTCGGTTAAGATTGGGCCGAGGCCGGCCTCTTTGAAGTCATCAAACATTTGCTGGGTCATGGCGTCAGTTTTCTCGGTCTTGTTGCACAAGTGCATGACGCCAGTACGAGGGGCGCCCATGAAGTCGACATCGCCAGGGCCGTTCAAAACCGTAGCGATCATGGCAGTCCCGCCGACGATATGGTCATCTGGGAAGTATTCAGAGATCTTGTCGATGTGACCCATCCCGTTCATTGCAGAGAAAGCATATTGATGATCTTTAAACAATGGGGCGCAGCGCTTCAAAACTTCGGCCAATTGCATTTGCTTGACGAAGATGATCCACACATCAGGATCGCCGGTGTAGTCTTCTGGGAAGGAAATGTTGATCGGGACCATGTGCTTGTCTTTGTGGTCACGCGATACCCAAGTCCCTTTTTGGTTCCGTATTGTGTTGACGCTGGGTTCCCAAGTATCGATGAAGTCGACTTGGTTGCCTGTGCGTTCTTGAATCAAGACCCCATAGCGAAGGCCCATGGCGCCTGCGCCGATCACTGTATATTTTGTCATAATATGTACTTCCCTTCGTTTGATTGTTTGTATTTGAAAATGATGAGAAAAACGCGCCCCAAAGCATTCCTGCTAAAGGGCGCGTTTGCGCGGTACCACCTTTGTTTATCACTTAATAGTCGACTAGTGGCGACCACCCATTGACGCTCGAAACTAACTTTCGCTAAAGGGATCGCACGTGTTTTCAGCAGCCACGCTTTCTAAGCCGTTCCCAGAAGTTCATCCTTAAGTTTCTCAATGCATCTCATTATCTTCTAACCATGCTCACATAATACCTAGGACTTTTATTAAAGTCAACCTTTTTCTAAAAAAGATGGCAAAAATATTAGAACGATCAAAATCTAATTGCTGTGACTTAAATTGACGCTAAATGCGCACCGTGTCAGCAATTTGCGCAGGACAAAGGCAACGGCACTGATGACGTCTGTTAGATAACATGACATGATTTCTGGACAGATGGCCCAAAAGTCGTTAAGCTTTTAATAGCTTGAAAATTTTTAGAAAGTGGTGTGTTATATGAAACGTAAGTGGCTTTGGTCCACCTTGTTCGCCGGTTTAATGGTTGTGTTAGGATTGTCGCTGTCATCTGAACCGGTTCACGCCGCGCAGAAGACTTATACCATCGGAACTGACGTCACTTTTGCGCCATTCGAATTCGCAGATAAGAACAATAAATATGTCGGCATCGATATTGACTTAATGAATGCTGTTGCCAAAACAGAAGGCTTTAAAGTCGACATCAAACCATTAGGCTTTAACGCTGCCGTCCAAGCTTTGGAAGCAGGGCAAATCGACGGGGTCATCGCTGGGATGAGTATCACCCCTGAGCGCCAACAGAAATTCTTCATGAGCTCGCCTTATTACCAATCCGGGGTCGTCATGGCGGTGGCCAAAGGCTCTAAGATCCAATCATTGTCCGGCTTGCGCGGCAAGAAAGTTGCCGTTAAAACTGGGACGGCTAGTGCAGATTACGCCAACTCCGTCAAAAAGAAATATGGGTTTACTGTGGTCACGTTTGATGATTCCAATAACGTGTACGACAACGTGAAAACCAACAACGCCCAAGCTTGCTTTGAAGACAAGCCGGTGATGCAATATGCCATTGCCACCAGCTACAAAGGGTCCTTGGAACTCGCCAAGAACTTTAAGATGGCTAGTGCCAACAACTACGGCATCGCGGTGAAATCTTCAGAAGCCAACACCTTAGGCAAACAGATCAATGCCGGGATCAAAAAGCTTAAAGCTAATGGCCAATATGATAAAATCGTGGCCAAGTACTTAGGCGATGGTTCTGAAAAGTCCCAAGCTAAGAAAACTGCTGGGATGCAAGAAACAGATCGCAGCTTCATCGGCTTATTGAAGTCTAACTGGGGCACATTGATGTCAGGGTTAGGCGAAACGCTTTGGTTGACCGTGGTCGGCATTGTCTTTGCCACAGTGATCGGGGTATTGATTGGCTTGCTGGGCGTGGTGCCAAACAAATTTGCGCAAGGCTTATCGACAACGTTTATCTACATTTTCCGTGGGTTGCCAATGATGGTTTTGGCTTTGTTCATTTACTCAGGCGTGCCAACCTTGATCGGCGCGAAGATCCCAGCCTTTATCGCCGGGGTCATCACCTTGACGTTAAACGAAGGGGCTTATACCGCCGCATTTGTTAAAGGCGGGATCTCTGCGGTTGATCGCGGTCAAATGGAAGCCGCCCGCAGTTTAGGCTTACCATGGGGCAAGTCGATGCGCCGGGTCATTTTGCCACAAGGCGTGAAGATCATGATCCCAAGTTTCGTCAACCAATTCATTATTACATTGAAAGATACCTCGATCCTGTCCGTCTTGGGTCTGTTGGAATTGACCCAAACTGGGAAGATCATTATTGCGCGGAACATGGAAGGCTTTAAGATCTGGGCGATGGTCGCATTGATCTACTTGATCATCATTACCTTGCTGACTTGGCTGTCCAACTGGGTTCAAAAGAAGGTGAATGCATAATGACAACACGTGTTGAAATGAAAGATGTCAACAAGTCTTATGGTGACAACCATGTCATTAAAGGCGTTGATTTAAAAGTTGAAGATAACGAAGTCGTGGTTTTGATCGGCCCTTCTGGTGCTGGTAAAAGTACTGTCTTACGCATGATGAACGGTTTGGAAACTACCACTAGCGGTGAGATTTACGTCGATGGCCAAGACATTGCCCATGCTGGCAAGAATATCGATGCCATTCGCGAAAACATTGGCATGGTGTTCCAGCACTTTAACTTGTTCCCGAATATGTCGGTGCTGGATAACGTCACGTTAGCGCCGATCGAATTAGGCAAAAAGTCCAAAGCTGAAGCCCAAGAAGAAGCCCGGACTTTCCTTGAAGTCGTGGGCTTGACCGATAAAGCTGATGCCATGCCTGCGAGTCTGTCTGGCGGTCAAAAGCAGCGGGTCGCCATTGCCCGGGCGTTGGCGATGCATCCAGATATCATGCTGTTTGACGAACCGACTTCAGCACTTGATCCTGAAATGGTCGGCGATGTGCTCGGGGTTATGCGGCGCTTAGCCAAGCAAGGCATGACCATGGTGATCGTGACCCATGAAATGGGCTTCGCCAAAGAAGTGGCCGATCGCGTCGTATTCTTCGGCGATGGTAAGATCTTAGAAGC
>CAKRHU010000229.1 GCA_934339215.1 uncultured Lacticaseibacillus sp. | reverse complement strand
AAGCCAGACGATGAACTCAGCCGCGTGATCCCAACCACTGGGGATGCGACAATGTTGATCGGGACGCATAACGGCTATTCCGTCACCTTCAAGGAAGACTCCGTTCGTTCCATGGGCCGCTCAGCCACTGGTGTGCGTGGGATCCGCTTGCGTGATGACGATTATGTTGTCGGCGCAGATGTGATCACGCCTGATTCTGAAGTCTTCGTTGTCTCTGAAAAAGGTTATGGCAAGCGCACTGCCGCTGCTGAATATCCGATCAAAGGCCGCGGGGGCAAAGGGATCAAAACCGCCAATGTCACGGAAAAGAACGGGCCATTGGCCATCGTCACCACCGTTTCTGGTCATGAAGATATCATGGCCGTCACGGATGCTGGGGTCATGATCCGCTTTAACATCGACACGGTTTCTCAAACTGGTCGCGCCACCTTAGGCGTTCGCTTGATGCGCGTCGATGCAGGGACCAAGGTTGTCACTGTCGCCAAGCTGGCTGAGGAAATCGAACCTGATGATCCAGAGACGCCAACGACAGACACTGCCACTACTGATGGCACGCAAGCAACCAATGATGCGCCTGCCGGGGATGCAAACGCCCAAGTTAACGAATTATTGAATCGCGCAGAAGCGGACCAAGCTGACGATTCAGACGATAACGAATAAGCGCCATCGAAAACAGCCAGCTTACACTGGCTGTTTTTGCGTTTTATGAGGTGTTATTTATTTGTTTGAGAAAATCTGAGAATCACCGGCGAAAATTTATTTATTTATATTTATCCGGAGTGTGAAGTGAAGCTGTCGCCGGGAATCACGTGACTAGGAAAGTTTGTGCAGAAGACACGCAAAATCCACGAAACTAGGGCTAATTTCGTGAATTTCAATATCTGATTACGGGCTGCGGGATTTAAGTATCAGGTGCGTGTCTGCGTAGCCTTGGCTTATTGTACCTCATGACTTTAACGCTGTATCGCTAATTGGCTCTGCATTGCTGTTCGCTCACAGGCGTCACCTGTTTCTCATGTCACCATGAGGCATCACTTCCGAGTATACCTGCGTCCACTTGTCGAGACGCTTCAGGTACCGGCACTCTAGTATGGGAGAGCCAGCCATTAGGTTCACACCACCTGACTGTGGATCTCTCTCCCTGGGTTTGCGAGGCGCTTCCCCTCGATGCGTTGTAAACCTGACGACGTAGCCTTAGCCGTCTCTCCACCTTGTTAGCGCTATCAAGATACCACCATAAAAATCGCAAGTCCAGAATTTTATTGTAAAGGTTTTGTATCGTGACACCTAATATTTTTGATAAATAAAGTGTCGTTATTGCTACTGACGTTATATTGGTATATTAATTTTGAAAGGAGTAAAGATGACTTTTAAATTGAGTTTTCTCGAGATCATCGGCCGTTTGTTTTTAGCCATTGTGGTGTCGGCAGTGATCGGCTATGATCGCGAGCATAAGAATCGCCCGGCTGGCATGAAGACCCATGTGCTGGTATGTTTAGGCGCTTGTATCATGGCCTTGGTTCAAAAAGAAATCGGCTTTGATGCGTTGAACACGGCACTGCAATATCCGAAATTATCTGGGGTCATGCGCGCCGATGACGCGCGCTTGATCGCACAAGTGGTTTCTGGCATCGGCTTTTTAGGCGCGGGGACGATTATGGTGCAACATCGCACGGTTCGCGGACTCACCACTGCGGCCAGTTTGTGGGCAGTGGCTGGATTGGGCTTAGCCATCGGGATGGGCGACTATGAAATTGCCGTCGCCAGTGCGGTGGCAGTGATCTTGGTCTTGGTATTTCTCAAGCGTATCGTCCATGTCAAAGCCATGAAGCGTATTGAGATCCAATATCATCATCGCGTGGAAACGAAACAATTTATCCAAGACTATTTTGAAGCGCACCATATCGAAGTCAACGATGTGAACTTTCGCGTGACCCAAGATGACCAGCAAGCCATTTACGTGAACATTTATGAAATCAGTTTACCCAAAGACTTGAATTTGCCTGAGATCATTGAAGATTTGTCGCTAAACAAAAACGTTATGCGGATCCAAACCGTCAGCCTGTGAGCGCCGGCAGTCACGTTTTAAGCGTAAAACCAGCTTAGAATTTGCCAAAGTGATGTGTGCGGTGCGACAATGAAATCAGCTCACAAAAGGTTTGTATTTGACTTTAGATTATGATAGTATTTTAGTCTGTGAGTATGTGGCCTTTAAGGTCACCGACTCCTTGCCCGCGGCGACGTGGGCCAAAGTCCATAAGGAGGTGAAATGTCAATGGCTACGACCAAGTATGAAATTACCTACATCATCCGTCCAGATATGGATGAAGCAGGCAAAGCTGCGCTGATCGAACGTTTTGACAATATTTTGAAGGAAAATGGTGCTACCATCATTGATTCCAAGGATTGGCAAAAGCGTAAGTTCGCATACGTTATCGGCAAGTACACTGAAGGTGTTTACCACATCGTCAACTTAACTGCTGATGACGCTGCTGCGATCAACGAATTCGACCGTTTGTCCAAGATCTCTGGCGATATTCTTCGTCACATGATCGTCAAGCGCGAAGACTAATTTTTCGCTGTATAGAAGGGGTGCGTAGGGATGATTAATAGTGTTTCTTTAACCGGCCGCTTAACGCGTGAAGTCGAGTTGCGCTATACCCAAAGTGGGATCGCCGTCGGCCGTTTCACGCTGGCAGTTGATCGTCAATTCTCCGGGGCCAATGGGCAACGCGAAACTGACTTCATCAACTGCACCATCTGGCGGAAAAGCGCTGAAAACCTCAGTAATTTCACGCGTAAAGGTTCTTTGATCGGGGTGATGGGTCACATCCAAACCGGTCAATATACCAATCAACAAGGCCAAACGGTTTACACGACAGATGTTGTCGTCGAAAACTTCGCCTTGCTGGAATCGCGTGCTACCACTGAGCAGCGTCCGCAAGATACGACTGGGAACAATCAAAACAACGGCAATAACTACCAAAACAACTTCGGCGGGGGCCAACAAGCGCCTACGAACAATAACTTTGGTGGGAGCCAAAATGCGGCCCCAACTTCTCCATCATCCAACAACGGTGGCAACAATAGCCAACCGAACTTTGGCGCTAACAATAATAACGCCAATAACAATACTGCTGATCCGTTTGCCAATAACGGCCAACCGATCGACATTTCGGATGATGATTTGCCGTTCTAGAATCTTTTGAAAAGGAGTGACATTCATGGCACAACAACGCCGTGGTGGCCGTCGTCGTCGCAAAGTCGACTTCATCGCCGCTAACCATATCGAATATATCGATTATAAAGACACAAACTTGTTGGAACGCTTCGTCTCCGAACGTGGTAAGATTTTACCTCGTCGTGTGACGGGTACTTCCGCCAAGAACCAACGCAAGTTAACTGTTGCGATCAAGCGTTCCCGGATTATGGGTTTGCTTCCATTCGTTGCGGAAGACTAATTTGGTTTTCTAAGACCTGCCATTGCGGTAGGTCTTTTTTGTTACCATAAAAATGCTGATTTTAGGCTATTCGATTGTTTATAGGAGATTGCTAAATGGCCTATGCGCACTTGTTGACACGCCTCTTAAGTGAAGATCACCTTGCTCAAAAAGCTTTAGCTGATGCAATCAGTATCGCCCCGGTAACCCTTCGGCGCTTATTGAAGGATCAAGTGCCAAGTGCGTTGACCAAACAAAAACTTGAGACTTTTCTCAAA
>CAKRHU010000228.1 GCA_934339215.1 uncultured Lacticaseibacillus sp. | reverse complement strand
CTAGTCGGCTGGGTAAAACCTTTTGGCAATTGATCAACGGGAAAAGGATGCGTCCAAGTCTGCGGTTTGGCACTCGTGTGGAAAACTTCAGGCGCATTGGGGATCACCCGATGATTATAATCGCCACCGACGATCACATAATCACCTTGGGCATAACTTTTGGCGATGGCTTTGAATAATTTGGCGAATTGCGCTTCTTGTATCGCATGATTAGGCGTGAAGGCCGACAAGTGAATGTTCACCAACACCAGCGACTTGCCGTTATCCACAGAAACCCGACTCATAGAAAAAGCGCGATCAAGATCCATCAGCTTATTGTAATCCGTATCCACAGGCAAGGAATACCGGCGAGAGCTGGTGATCGGCCCACGCGCTAAGGTGACTAAACCTGATTTGGCCGCACCGATCGGTTGCGTAAACGGGTAAAACAAGTACGCGGAATCATAGTTTTGCGCAAAGACCCGGTCATAATCCGGCATCCCCGACGCTAACTTTTTCACTTCATCGACATGTTGCGAGCGATCGCCATCCACGTCAACCTCTTGATAAAACGCGATATCTGGATCGATGGCATGTGTCGTTTTCACCACCCCGGCCAAACTTTTATCCACAGCTTGGGCACTATAAGCGCGCGAATATTTACCGCCATCCATAAAAAAACTGTAACTTTGGGGATAACTCCCGTAACCGATGTTGTAAGACATCGCGGTATACACATGATCAGTGGATAACGCCGACTGCTTGGCATGTGTCACCTTCAATGGCAAATCATCAGCCAAGCGGTGATAGCTCGCAAATAGATACCCGATATACCCGCCAGCGACTAGTATCACGCCGCCTGCTGTGATGGCTAAAGCTTTGACCCATTTTTTCATCTTACCCCTCCGAAAAAAACTGAGAACTTATCCCCTGTGGACAAATTCTCAGTTTAAAAGTTATGCACCGGTGAATATTGCAGTACTCAAATAATAAAGTCCTGCCACGCCAATAAACCCGTAGACGATGCGCGTGATCATCGCGACATTCAAGTGATCGACAATGCGATTGGCAATGATGGTGCCGATCACCGCGCCGACCATCCCCACTGCCACATATTTCAAGTCGCCAACGCTCAAGACATGATTGGCAAAGCGCACTGTGGTCACATAAAAGGTATCGATCAAGAAAAAGGTTTGAATGCTGACAAGATATTCTTCTTTGGTTTTCGACAAGGTCAAGAAATACAACGCCATCAATGGCCCGCCGATGCCAAACAACCCATTGAAAAATCCTGAGATGATCATGAACGCGCCGCAAACCAACAACGGAAATCGTTTATTCCCCGCTGCGTGGTTGAACGTAAAGTACAAACACAACGCGATCAACAAACAGCCAAGCAACCCTTTTAAGAAATGCGTCGGCAAAATCTGGCCGAGGTGCACCGACCATGTCGCCACGCTAGCATAAACCAAAAATGGGATCGGCAAACGGCGCCATTTTAACGCATGACGATAGCGCCACACCAACACCACTTCGGCAATCAACATGGTCAAAGTCGATACCCCGGCGCTTTGGCCGATCGGCAGCATCGTCGGCAAAAAGATCATCAACATGATCCCAGAACCGAATCCAGTAACACCTTGCACCAAGCTTGCCAGCATTGCGGCAAACAGCATCACAACAATCCAACTCAAGGCTTACGCCAAGTCATTTCCGCTTCTGCATTGACCACACCATCAGTCACCACTTGATGCCGCGTGGTCAAGTCTTCGATTTGCACTTGCGCACTCGGTGTGGCGTCAACGGGTAATTCTTTGGCATATTTGATTTTCATGCTGGCCAGTTCGTGGTTGGCCAAGAACTCTGCGCCAAGTGAATCTTCCATCCATTCAAAATAATGCACATTATTGACATGACCGTTGGAATCGATGTCAAAATACCGTACCGGATAAGCACGCTCTTGATCGACGCGGTCAATTTTGGATAAGCGTTTGAAGCGTTCCACATGCGTTGAAAATGGCGCGCCAACTTTTTCGACTAAGTCTTTGACCACTGGCACGACTTTGCGGGCCTTGAGATCCATCATCACCCAAGCCCCGCGCATCGAGGCTATGCGAACGCCTTCGGTTGTTTCCAACCAATAATCACGATAGCACATCAACTTGTTGTAGCTGGTAGCTTCCGTGCCCAACACCAGCGGCACTTCAACTTTAGGCATGCGCAAGACGTCGAGTTCATATTGGGTGACGACCCAACCGATCCCGCGCGACAACACTTGCGTCATCCCGGCGCCGACTTGATCGAGTTGGTGTTCAGAGCCCATCAACATCGCATTCACCAACGTCGCTAGGCTGGCAGTGCCTTTTTGCGTCGCCATGAAAAATGGGATCGTATAAGGTTCGGTGTACTTCATTCAGCATCCTCCAATCCATGATACGCGTTGTAAACCGCTTGGCGATTCAAGCCATTGGTTTTGGCGACGGCTTTGATCGCTGCGTTTGGCTTATCCCCGCCATCGATCAAGGCTTGGACTTGGTCAACTAGGGGCACATCTGAGGCCACCGGTGCGACTGGATCGGCACCTTGCACCATGATCACAAATTCCCCGCGCGCAGATTCAACGGCCCAATCGATCAATTCAGCCAAACTCCCGCGAATAAATTCTTCGTGCAACTTGGTCAATTCACGCGCCAATACCGCTTGACGATCGCCAAAAATTGCCTGGATCGCAGTCAACGTCTTGGCCACCCGATAAGGCGATTCATAAAAAATCACCGTTTGCTCTTGGTGCGCGAGTTTGGTGAGTTCCGCTTTTTGCACACTGGCTTTGCGCGGCAAAAAACCGTAAAACATAAACGGCTGTGGCGCAAGCCCGCTAGCAATCAGTGCCGTCGTCGCAGCATTGGCCCCAGGCAGTGGCACCACTGGTAAATTGGCTTCAATCGCCGCAGCCACCAGTTCTTTGCCAGGATCAGAAATCGATGGCATCCCGGCATCAGACACTTGGGCAATCGATAAACCGGATTGCAATTTTGCAATCAGTTCTGGAATGCGCTGTTGGGTATTGTGTTCATGAAAGGAGATCTGCTTGGTTTCAATTTCGAAGTGATTTAGCAGCTTTTGCGTGTTGCGCGTATCTTCTGCGGCGATCAAATCGACAGTTTGCAACGTTTTGACTGCGCGCACCGTCATGTCATCCAAATTGCCGATCGGCGTGGGCACCAAAAAAAGGGTGCCGCTATCGTGTTGGTCAAAACTGTGTTGATTTTGCATTAGCGCTCCCCGTAAATAATGTCGACACAAAACGCGCAAGGTTCATTATCGATGCGACGTTGGCCATAGTAATATGGGCACACATGAAAGCCTTCTTCATAAAGGTTCTCTAAGTTGAGCTTAGATTTGGACAGCTCAACAGCACCGCTAGATTTGTGATCGGCACTGGTTTGCAATTCTTGTAAATGCTCGCGTAAGTGCCGATTTTCAATTTCTAGTTCGGCGTTTTTTTCGACTAACTGCGCCATATTTTGCTTCAAGCCAGCGAGTTTACTTAACATGGCTTGGGTCTGTTGTTCTAGCTCGACGAATCCGTCATAGAGATCTTTTTTCTCCATGTGCTCCCCTTCTTGTCCGGATATGATACCTCCAGTATAGCATACGAAACCGCGATGGCTAACAGCGTCGTGGTTTTCAAAACAACGTCGATACGGATAGCTCGCTTGGGACTTCGAGGCAAAGACCGCCTCAAAATCTCAAGC
>CAKRHU010000227.1 GCA_934339215.1 uncultured Lacticaseibacillus sp. | reverse complement strand
AGATTCGTGACGCACCATGTTGGCGTTACGGATCCGGGTCAAGTAATCTGCGATTGGATCGGTCAGGACCATTGATTTAACCTCCTTTTAACTTGGTAGTGTTTACCAGCTAGCCTTGCGCATACCAGGAATTTGGCCGGCATGGGCTAATTCACGAAGGCAAATCCGGCAGAGCTTGAATTTACGATATACGGAATGTGGACGGCCACAACGTTGGCAGCGAGTGTATTCTTGCACTGCGAACTTTGCAGGCCGGTTGTTCTTGACGATCATTGACTTCTTAGCCAAGTGTAACCCTCCTTTATTTAGCGAATGGCATCCCGACTTGCGTAAGCAATTCGAGTGCTTCTTCATCAGTGTTCGCGGTCGTAACGATGACAACATCCAACCCACGGACGTGGTTTACTTTATCGTAATCCACTTCAGGGAAGATCAGTTGTTCTTTAACACCCAAGGTATAGTTACCGCGGCCGTCGAAGGACTTTGCGGAGATACCATGGAAGTCGCGGACACGAGGCAAGGAGACGTTGATCAACTTGTCCAAGAAATCATACATGCGTTCGCCACGTAAAGTGACTTTGGCGCCGATAGGCATACCTTCACGCAAGCGGAAGTTCGCGATGGACTTCTTAGCTTTAGTGATCAAAGGTTGTTGGCCAGAGATCAACTTCAGTTCTTCAACAGCTTCGTCAAGGTTTTTGGCGTTTTGAGTCGCATCGCCGACACCCATGTTCAGCACGATCTTTTCGATCTTAGGTGCTTGCATGGAAGACTTGTAGCTGAACTTTTCGATCAAGCTAGGGGCGATTTCCTTGGTGTAGCGTTCTTGTAAACGGTTCGTCATTGCAGTATTGTCCTCCCTTCGTTATTTTTCGAGTGCGGCGCCGGACTTCTTGGCGATGCGCACTTTTTTGCCGTCCTTGATTTCTACGCCGGTACGGCTTGGCTTGTTGGATTCAGGATCCAGCAACATCACGTTAGAAACGTGGATAGCTGCTTCAACGTCCACGATGCCGCCTTGAGGGTTGGCATTGCTTGGCTTTTGGTGCTTCTTGACAATGTTCACGCCTTCGACGATCACTTTGTCTGCTTTGAGAAGCACTTTGGTTACGGTACCTTCTTTGCCAGCGTCTTTACCACGCATGACACGTACCTTATCACCAGTCTTGATTTTCATGCTTGCACCTCCTCTTACAGAACTTCAGGAGCCAAGGACACGATCTTCATGAAGTCACCGTCACGCAGTTCACGTGCAACGGGGCCAAAGATACGAGTGCCTTTAGGGCTCTTGTCGGCGTTGATGATCACAGCAGCGTTCTCATCGAACTTGATGTAAGAACCGTCTGCACGACGCGCACCAGACTTGGTACGGACGATAACAGCTTTCACAACATCAGCTTTTTTGACAACGCCACCTGGTGTAGCTTGTTTTACAGTAGCCACAACGATATCGCCAATGTTACCGGTCTTGCGGAATGAACCGCCAAGCACCTTGATCACGAGCAATTCGCGGGCACCAGAGTTATCCGCCACTTTAAGGCGACTTTCTTGTTGAATCACGGGGTAGGTCCTCCTTTCGTCACTATACGATTATTAAATACGAACAGCCTTTTCGACAACGTTCAATAAACGGAAACGCTTGTTGCGTGACAAAGGACGAGTTTCCATGATGCGAACCACGTCGCCAGTGTGAGCGGCGTTATCTTCATCATGTGCGTAGTAACGCTTCGAATACTTAACACGCTTGCCGTAGACAGGGTGTGTCTTGGTCGTGGAAACTTCGACAGTGATGGTTTTGTCCATCTTGTCGGAAACCACAGTACCTTGATAGACTTTACGAGAATTGCGTTCAGCCAATGGTATGTCTCCTTTCCGTTATTTGTTGTCTTGAGCCTGACGAAGGACCGTCTTGATACGCGCAATGTTCTTACGAACTTGCTTCAAGCGGGCGGTGTTTTCAAGCTGACCAGTCGCTTGTTGGAAGCGCAGGTTGAACAGCTCTTCTTTATACTGCTTTTCTTTGTCGAGCATTTCAGCAGTGGACAATGCGGTAATGTCTTTAGCCTTCATTAGTTTGCGCACCTGCTTCCTCACGAGTGATGATCTTAGTACGAACAGGGAGTTTGTTCGAAGCTAAGCGCAAAGCTTCCTTTGCAACTTCTTCCGGCACGCCGGCAACTTCAAACATAACCTTTTCGCGTTTTACGACTGCAACCCAGCCATCAGGTGTCCCTTTACCATTACCCATACGTACGCCGACACCTTTAGAAGTGTAGGACTTTTGTGGGAAAATACGGATCCAGGTCTTCCCACCACGTTTCATGTAACGGGTCATAGCGACACGGGCAGCTTCGATTTGGCGGTTGGAGATCCAAGAGGATTCCAAGGCTTGTAAACCGAATTCGCCAAAGGCAACATATTTGCCGCCTTTAGCAGCACCACGCATCTTCCCACGGAATTCGCGACGGTGCTTAACACGCTTAGGAACTAACATGGATTATTTGCCTCCCTTCGCAGAATGGTTTGGCTTGTCTGGTAAGATTTCACCACGGTTGATCCAAGTCTTGATGCCGATTTGGCCGTAAGTCGTGGTTGCTTCTTCCCAAGCATAGTCGATATCGGCACGTAAGGTGTGCAATGGCACAGTGCCTTCAGTGTAATGTTCGCGACGAGCAATATCAGCACCGTTCAAACGGCCAGCAGCTTGGGTTTTGATACCCTTAGCGCCGGAACGCATCGTGCGTTGCATTGCTTGTTTCATCGCGCGACGGAATGCAACACGTTGTTCGAGTTGAGCAGCAATGCTCAAGCCAACCAAGTGGGCATCCAAGTCAGGTTTTTTGATTTCAACAATGTTGATGTGAACCTTGCGGCCAGTCAAGTTGTTGAGTTCAGTGCGCAAAGCTTCAACTTCAGCGCCACCCTTACCAATCACCATACCAGGTTTGGCAGTGTGGATAGAGATGTTGACGCGGTTTGCCGCACGTTCGATTTCAATAGTAGAAACGGAGGCATCAGCGAGCTTCTTGTTGATAAAAGCCCGGATCTTGATGTCTTCGTGTAAGAATGTGGCAAAATCTTTTTCAGCATACCACTTAGATTCCCAGTCATGAATGACGCCAACACGGAAACCCTTAGGATTAATCTTTTGTCCCACGCTTTATCCCTCCTTATGCTTCTTTTTCGGAGACGACCACAGTCACGTGGCTCGTCCGCTTGTTGATTGGTGATGCACTACCTTTGGCACGAGGACGGAACCGCTTGAGGGTTGGGCCTTCGTTAACGTATGCTTCGGAAACATACAAGTTTTGTGCATCTAAGTCAAAGTTGTGTTCTGCGTTTGCAATAGCAGACTTGAGCACCTTGGTAACGACTTCAGCCGCACCGTTTGGGGTGAATTCAAGAATAGCTAATGCTTCAGCAACGTCGCGACCGCGAATCAAGTCGATGACCAGGCGGGCCTTACGAGCAGCGATCCGCACGGTCTTAGCCGTAGCTTTAGCAGAAGTAATTGTTTCAGCCATGTATGATGCGCTCCTTTCTAGCGAGCCTTGGTTTTCTTATCGTCGGCGGCGTGCCCACGGAAAGTACGAGTTGGGACAAATTCGCCTAACTTGTGACCGACCATGTCTTCAGAAATGAAAACTGGGACGTGTTTACGACCATCGTATACGGCGATGGTGTAACCGATGAAACTTGGGAAAATGGTGGAACGGCGAGACCAAGTCTTGATGACTTG
>CAKRHU010000226.1 GCA_934339215.1 uncultured Lacticaseibacillus sp. | reverse complement strand
CCAAGACCCCAAAGGTTAACATGATGACTAAAGCCGCATCCACGCTCACAAAAAGGTTCCTCCTTTCCCGAGAGTTTTGACGATTCACCGACCGAAAAACCTGGCGCATTTACAAGCTGTGGCCAAACAATTAGGGCATGCCTTTGATCCCAGTGTGGTGCGGATCTGTTTGCCATATTGTCGCAATTGGCTGATTGCAGTTGACGGGTCGGTGACGCCGCCGACTGCCGACCTATTGCCTCAAACCACTTATCTGGCTTATGGCAGTTCGATCACCCATGGGACTTTGGCGTTAAATCCCCAATTCACATACGTCCAACAAGTGGCCAGACAACTTGGCAGTGATTTGTTGAATTTCGGCTTTCCAGGGTCAGCTTGGTTGGAACCAGGGGTAGCGGATTATCTGGTAACGCGAACAGATTGGGATTGTGCGAGCTTAGAAATGGGCATCAACATGCTTGGGGCTTTCAGTGTTGATGAATTTGCGCAACGCGTGGACCGGTTCTTGCAGCCTTTTGCCGTAGATTCGCGGTTGGTGGTGGTGACGGACATGGTCGCGACTGAGTACTTGGATGATCCGGGCAAAGTGGATGCGTTCCGACAAGTGGTGCGGCGCGCCTGTGAACGATTCAAACTGCCATACATTTGTGGCTTGGACTTGTTGCCTGATTTTCACGGGTTAACGTCTGATTTGTTGCATCCTGATGCCTTGGGGATGGCGGCGATTGGGAAACACTTAGCGGATTTCATCAAACAACAATAAACGAACTCCTCAGACGGCGAATTCACAGTCTGAGGAGTTTTATGGAACCGTTTACTTTCGTGATATACTTTGGGAAAACCAACGAGAGGCAATGCCATGGCTGACTTACTAGAATTCGTGATGGAAATCCTTTTTGACATCGTACTGTCGCCGACCTTTGATGCCAAGCATGATCGCACCAATTGGGTTTGGTTGGTGCTCAGTGTGCTGGCCAATGGTGTGTTGATCACAGTGGGCGGATTTGCGATTTTTGCCGGATGGGGCGGTCGCGCACTTTTGCTGATTGCCATTGGTGCAGTACTGGTTGGCGGATTTAGTGTGCTTCTTGGCCGAGTGATTTGGCGCTTTTTAAAACGCAAACGGTAGATTGAATCATGAGTTGAACTGGGTGACGCGTCATGGTATGATTTGGGTATAGAAAAACGCCGTGCTACCAACACGACGCCGCAGACCGTTAAAGACGGTTGGCATATGTTATTAGATTGAGATCGTCAAACTCCGCCCAGAAGTTTACCGACGGTCTTTTTGTTTGTTTACGAACTCGATGAGTTTAATTACCAACCCAATGAGATCTATTACCAAGACCCCAAAGGTTAACATGATGACTAAAGCCGCATCCACGCTCACAAAAAGGTTCCTCCTTTCCCGAGAGTTTGGAAAAAGTGCATAGGCACCACCTCACAAGGTCCAGATTAACCAACCGTTTTCAACTTTTTCTGCTCCGCTTAGTGTATCATGACACCGCGACGGGTGCATGATAAGACACCAATTTTTTGGTGTTAACAACGTGAAAAATTAATGATGGCAAGACACAAAGAAACGTGGTACGACCCTGAATCTGAGGATCACACCGCGTTTCTTCTATTATATAGCTTATCGTTGTGTCTTGTTATGTGCGCCATCAGGTGAAAAGTCTGGCATCGCGTTGAGTTTCGCCATATCGTCAGCAGAAATTTCAAAATCTAACTGAGTATTCGCTTGAATATGCGCGGCACTAGTGGCCTTAGGCAATGGTAAAACGCCATTTTGCAACACGAAGCGCAAGGCTAACTGTGCAATCGAGACGCCATACTTGTCTGCAAACGGCCGCAAGTCGGCGTTATCCAACAATCCGCCGGTAGCCAGTGGGGAATAAGCTTCAACTAAGACGTCATTTTTCTGGGCGAAGCCGGCGTTGATCGGTTCGGTAGCGCCGATGTAGTATTGGATCTGATCGACGGCGGGCTTCAAATCGCCATGATCGATGATATTGGCGAGGTCATGATCATCGAAGTTCGATACCCCGATGGCGCGGGCTTGGTGATCATCATAGAAGCGCTGCATCATATCCCAGGCTACCAAGTTCTGCTTATCATAGCGCACGCCGGGCATCGACCAAGGCCAAGGGGCGTGGATCAAGTACAAGTCGACATAAGGCATGTCCAAATTGTCCAGTGAACGGTTGAAGGCATCAACGACGCCGACACGGTCTTTGGTTTGGGCTGGGAGCTTGGTGGTGACAAATAACTCGGAGCGGGGAATGCCGGAGTTGGCGATGGCACGGCCTACGGATTTCTCGTTGCCGTAAACGAGTGCCGTGTCGATGTGCCGATAGCCGGCTGCTAGCGCCTCACTGACTGCACGGTAGGCGACATCACCGTTAGGAATCTGCCAAGTACCGAAGCCGACTTGGGGAATATTAATGCCATTATTTAAAGTATAAGTCTCAGTCAAAATGCTCATCATAATCCCTCCATTAACATGTCCAGCTTACCAAAAGTTCGCGGCAATTCCAAGCCAAACGTGTTAAACTGAAAACAGAATATTCAAAGGAGTGCGTCCATGTCTGATTTGCCCAAAAGTACTGTTGCCAGTCGCTTGTATAAAGCTTTGATCACCAGCTTACACACCACGGACTTTGCAGAAATTTCAGTCAACCAATTGTGCAAGCAAGCCGATTTGCCGCGCAGCACGTTTTATCTTTATTATCCAGACAAGCTGGCAGTGCTGGAAGAATTGGTTCACCTATATGCCACGCAGTTTGATGAATTAATGACAACGCTATCTGAGCCTGACGTTGATGCGTTTTTACAAGCGCTTTATATGGGACTTTCCGGGGATGCGGACACGGTCAAGACGCTACTGGACGTGCACGAACCGAGTGCTGATTTGGGGTATGAGTATCGCGAAGTCTTGCGCAAGCGCGCGGCGAAGTTGTTGCCACAGGTGCAACTTTGCGTGCCGGCGGAGTTTGCCAAAGAGCTATACGCGACCAACGCCTTCACGGCCATTGACTGGGCGCTGCGCCATGGGGAACCAGAGGCAATCGCCAAGTTTATGAACAGCTTGGCGCAAAATGTGATCGCCACCAAGTAGGGGGCATTGTAGATGGAATTATCAGAAGTTTTATCATTACGGCATGCGCAACGTGCTTATACTGGTGAAAAGATTTCGCGTGATGACTTGGACGCAATTTTGAAAGCTGGGGAATTGGCTCCAGTGGCTTTGGGCAGGTTTGAGAACTACCATTTAACCGTGATCGAAGACCCAGCGATCTTAAACAGTATTGAATCGGCCGCTGCCACGCTTTTCCATCGTCACGGGGGTAAAATGCTTTATGGCGCGCCGACGTTTGTGTTGGTTTCAGCCCGCGGGGAGCAAAATGCCGATTTCTCCAGTGCTGCGATCATCGCGCACAACCTAGCCTTAAAAGCAGTCGATGAAGGCGTTGGATTCTGCTATATCTGGGGCGCAGTGGCGGCAATCAACCAAACCCCATCTGTGATCGCTAAGTTGCAGTTGCCTGACGGATTCAAGCCGGTGTGTGGTGTGACGCTCGGGCAAATCGAAACACCTTATGCTCAAAAAGATACGGATCCTAAGCGCATCGGGATCACCAGACTATAATGGCTCTTCGTCAAGTAGAGTTGATATATTTTGGCTCTTCGTCAAGTAGAGTTGATATATTTTTGACACCGCACCTAGACCGAAATTGGTCTAGGTGTTTTTTGT
>CAKRHU010000225.1 GCA_934339215.1 uncultured Lacticaseibacillus sp. | reverse complement strand
CGATCATGCGTGCGCGCCACTTCAAGTGTGATTTGAGAATCTTCGCCATATTTTTTAGCATTATTGAGTAACGCGACCACCACTTGTTCGATCGAATCACGATGCGCATAGGCCAATACCGAATCTGTTCCGATCACTTGCAAAGGCTTGTGGTCACCGATCGGGTAGCTGGCCGCCACGCGCTGGGCCAACTTAGTCAAATCAAACCAATCCCCAGCTAAATGGGCATGATCCATCCGCGACAAACTCAGCAAACGCTCGATTAACTCTTGCATCGCCAGGCTTGAAGATTCGATGGTCGCTAGGGACTCTGGCACGATTTCCGGATGATCTTTGGCATGACGGCGGATCAAACCCACATGCCCACGAATTGCGGCTAATGGGGTGCGCAATTCATGCGAAGCATCGGAAACAAATTGATGGTCACGGATCACCTGTTGATTCAAACTGGTCAACAAACGGTTGAACTCAATGCCTAATGCCCGCACTTCTGCTGGGCCTTGAGGGACTGGCAAGGTTTCATGATAAGTCGCGTCTTTAGCTTCCACGATCGTTTCAGCCGCCGTGGTTAAGTCCACCAGCGGTTGGTTGAGCTTTCTGGCTAAAATATGGATCAACCAAATGCCTAACAGCAAGCCGATCATACTCATCACCACGATCACCAAAAGCGTCAGTTTGAATAACTCGATCATATTATTCAAACTCAACCACAATTCATAAGTGACTTTGGTTTTGCCATAAGCCTTGGTTTCAGCCAAGTGGTAATAGATCCCATGTTTTTGTTGATACTGGATATGCGACCATAACGCCCAGGTATCCCAATCATCTTTCAAAAAGGCCTTGGTATGTTTGGTGTAGTAATAGCGCGTCGGTTTGGTATGCGGTCGCACGATCACGCGCACAAAGCTGGTATGCATGTTCACATTGGCCGTATCGCGCCAATAATCCCAGTCTGGTTTATTGTCAGCAAAACTTTTTTGCAAAGTGGTCATTAATTGCGATGCATCATCTTGTTTGTTGTGGATCAAATGTGCACCGACTACGCTGATGGTGACCAATCCCACTGCCAACATCAAGACGGTCAACAGCCAAGCATAAGCACGCGAAATGCGACTCGCACTAGATTCAGTCTTTTTAAGCATGGCACCAATCCGCTGATAAGACGTAGCCGACCCCGCGCACGGTATGGATCAAAGGCGTCGTGTTTGGCAAGTCCAACTTATTGCGCAAGTAGCGAATGTAAACATCCACAATATTGACTTGCCCGTCGAAATCTTGACCCCATACGGTATCCAACAACTCATCGCGTGTCATAGGGTTATCGGCATGTTGCATCAAGGCTAACAACAGCTCATATTCACGCGGGGTCAACACCGCAACTTGGTCGCCTCGCCGTACCGTGCGTGCTTTGGTATCAAGCGTTAAATCGCCAACGGCATATGTGCTGTGCGGCGTATGACTTTGCCGGCGGACACAAACGCGGACGCGTGCGAGCAATTCTTCAATGTCAAAAGGCTTCGTGATGTAATCATCTGCCCCATTATCTAACCCTGCGACTTTATCGCCGACATAATCGCGAGCAGTCATCATGATCACTGGCAAGTCATCATTCTTGCGGATGCGGCGCAAGACTTCTAAACCGTCGAGCTTGGGCAACATCCAATCTAAAATCACCAAGTCGAGGCTTTGACCGTGCGCTTGGTAATACTGCCAAGCACTTAATCCGTCGTGCACGACATTGACATCATAACCTTCAAATTTAAGTTCTGAGGACAAAAAGGTGGTCAAGCTTTCTTCATCTTCCACTAATAACAATGACTGTGCCATGTGCTCCTCCTTTTCGTAAATGACTATTGCAAGAATAACATATTCTTCAGGCGCACAATCTAACAGTGTTGTCACGTAAGCGGTGACGGCGGCAAACATTACTTTTGTTTAAGAAAAAGCCTCAAACCACGGACGAGGTTTGAGGCCACATAAATTACTTCATCATTTGGTAGTGATCATCATAGAACTTGCCGTTGCGAATATCATCTGGCATGCCAGCATATGGTTCTTTAGCAATCACTTGGTTGTTATCTTGACCGGCATCGCCGATATAAGTGATGTGCGCAAATTCTGGCACAACCAGCTTTGGATAAGTTTCATACTTTTCGCGCGATTCGTGCATCAAATCGATGTGTTCGTTTTGGTAAGTGACCGTGATTTCAGGATGTTCTTGGACCCACTTCGGAAAGAAGATCGTGCCGTTGAGCTTATGTTCGTTGGGTACAAAGTCCAACGCCACGTCAGTACCAGTCGGTTCAGTCCAAGCCACTTTGTATACGCCTGGGATCAACATCGCAATGTGCGCTTCTTGGTCGGTGACCCAACGCCCGGCGACCATGCCGCCGTGGATCCGGTAATCAACCGTGTGATCATTTTTGGCGTACCATTCATATTCCCAACCATTGTCGTAAGTATAAATAAAGTGCGTGCCTAAGAAATCGTCTAACGTTTCAAAATGCTTATCTAAGTGATTCAAGTTTGCCATGGGTCTTCCTCCTATATGTCATTAATGACATGTTTTAATCAACGTGATTATGTTATACTCAACTTATCAAATCGTCAAGGGGGAAAATTATGGCTCAACGCAATTTACTGCAATTTATTATTTTAGGCTTGCTGCATCAAACGCCAATGACCGGCTACGAGCTGACCAAAGCCTTTGATTCCGACATCGGCGAATTCTGGTCAGCCCAACATTCACAAATCTATCCCCAACTGCAAAAGCTCGAAACTGCTGGGGCTTTGACCCACACCGAAGAAGTCACCGGCGAAAAGCTTGCCCGCAAACGCTATGCGATCACAGAAACTGGCCTAGATACATTGAACGATTGGCTCGCCGCACCAACGCCAGCGTCCACCAATGGCAAAGATGAGTTTGCGTTAAAACTGTACTTTATCCCTGATGAAAACGATGCCCGCCTGCGTCCGATGCTTGAAGCCCAACAAGTTGAACATACAGCCAAACGCACCCACTTAGAGCATCAACTGGCGACGAAGTTTCCTGATGGCGCACCGGCAGTTGGGCTTGGTCATTATTTGATCCTCCAACATGCAGTATCTCGGGAACACGAATACTGCGATTGGCTGGCATCGGCTTTGACGCATTGCCATTAAAAAAGCGTGCCACTTTTTTCAGTGACACGCTTGGTTCAGGTCATTAAATTAAGTCATCGGCAAACATCCCTAAACCGACGGGATCATCTCGCCATTGGGTAAAATATTGGTAATTGACTGCAACCACTGCCGCGACTTTTGCCCGTAATTGCTGAAGTTGACTATCATCGAACAGTTGTGGCACGCGCAAGACGATTAGATAATCGATCGGCTTTTTCAAAATGGTCCACAAAATCGGCCGGCGCAAGGTCATCACCAACACTTCTGGCTTGACGCAGTTGGGATCAGTGGCATGGATCAGTGCAGTGCGGTCATCGAGCTGCAAGGCATCTCGAGCCGCACTGGCCAGCAGGCTGGAAATGGCTAGTTGAAAATCGAGGCCGCGATCTTGGTGCAAAAAGACGGCTGCCTGTTGCAAGGCAGTGAGCTTATCGTAACGAGTTAACTTAACGCGCGGGTAGACTGGCGCATGATCGGCGATGAACATATTCGCGACCTCCTTGTTTTTTGTTTACGGTTACACTGTAACGGTTGTAACGCGTTACAGGTCAAGCGTAAATCGTAAATTTGCCGCGAATATGGGGAAAATACTA
>CAKRHU010000224.1 GCA_934339215.1 uncultured Lacticaseibacillus sp. | reverse complement strand
GGATTCATCAAGAGGGTGGCGCCAGGCAATTTTATACCAGTGGTCCATTTTTTTGCGCCTAATTTTGTGATAAGCTAGAATCAAAATATGGAGGCGCTTACGTACATGACAAAACAATTATTTGGTAGCATTGAAGCTGGCGGGACCAAGTTCGTGGTCGCTGTTGGCGATAGTGAACTCAACATTATCGATAAGGCGCAATTTCCAACCACGACGCCAGCTGAAACTTTAGCAAAATGTGTCGACTTTTTCACCACTCATCCGGTATCTGCATTAGGGATCGGTTCTTTTGGTCCAATCGATATCGATAAAAAGTCTGCCACTTATGGCCAAGTGTTGGCCACGCCAAAGCCTGGCTGGGCTGGCGCTGATGTGGTCGATACTTTGAAAGCCGCTTTGAATGTGCCAATTGCCTTCACGACTGATGTCAATGCTTCGGCATATGGTGAATATATTGCCGGCTCTGGTAAAGATGTTGATTCATTAGTTTACTTCACCATCGGCACTGGTATCGGTGGTGGTGCGATTCAAGATGGCAAGTTCATCGGCGGCACTGGCCACGCTGAAATGGGCCATGCTTTATGTGTGCCGCGGCCTGATGATGATTATCAAGGCACTTGTCCTTTCCATGGTCGCCATTGTTTTGAAGGGATGGCAGCCGGGCCTTCGCTTGAAGGGCGGACCGGCATTCCTGGCCAAGACTTGCCTCGTGATAATAAGGCCTTTGAATTTATCAGTGATTACATCGCTCAAATGCTATTTAATACTTACGTCAACTTGCGCCCTGCCAAAATCATTTTAGGCGGGTCGGTATTATCCGATGCCGAATTGCCAATGGTGCGGGACTATTTTGAAAAGTACAACAATGGTTACGTGGCGACACCTGATTTATCTGAATTGATCGTCACCTCTAAAATGCCTAACAATTCATCGGCGACTGTTGGTGACTTTGCGCTAGCCAAGCAAGTATTAGGTTAAAACGTATCCAAGGCTTGATCAAAACCCGAACGTGGGCCGCAATCAAGGCTTTTTTTAGTTAAGCTAGTCGTCATATTGCGGATAATTTGGTAAAATTAAACTCGACTATTCGATGCATGCGTTTTTTTAAGTAAAGTTACCTAACATGCGCAGTTTTACAGTATAATATGGGTAATTGGATGTAAGTGTTTTCTAGGGTGGTGATGGGGATGCGTCGATTTATTGGACAATCCAAGTTCTCTGGTGACGGTAGGCGGCGGCATATCGGATTTGAATTATTTGCACGTGAATATGACAACGGTCGGTGGTCACTACCGACTGATTTTAATGCGATCACAGCCACAGATATTCGGCGTATGCTATCAGAGGCCTTGCTCCATCTCGACTTTACGACGGAGCTGATTTCCTTTAATTTGGAACAGCGCCAGTTCGTCGATCCGGACTATGTTGAAGCCGTCGCCTTGGTGCAGTCACGCACACCGATCGCCTTGATCACAGAATTGACTGAGCGCGCAGATGATACCGTCACTTTGGAACAATTGCAACGCGGGGCCAAGCGGTTCCATGATGCAGGGGTGAAAGTGTGCATCGATGATGTGGGCACAGGCAGTAATGACTTGGATCTGGTCACCGCACTGGCCCCTTATGTGGATGAATACAAATTTGCTTTGCAGAATTTGCGGCCGTTTGATCATATTCCAGAAATCGTCCCGAAACTCGACTATTGGTATAATTTCGCTGAAGGTCAGCATAAGAAATTAGCCATCGAAGGCATCGAAACCGCTCCTGGTGTCGCCGAGCTGGAAAGCGATTATCCTTGTGATATTTTGCAAGGCTATTATCTAGCCAAACCCGCGCCGTTACCTAAAGGCAATCAGCTTCACTGGAATTTTTAAAGCAAAAAGATAGCCGTGCACAATTGCACGGCTGTTATAATGGTCAAAAATTAGGGAGGCCCGCCTTTGAACCTTGAGAAAAAAGCTTTTCGTGATGTCCAAATTAAAAAGATGCAACAAGCTGCACCAGCAACGACTAAAGCTGCGCCAGCATTATTAGCGCAATTGATGGCCTTGCCGCAATGGCAACAAGCTAAAACGGTTGGCCTGACGGTGTCTAGTCCGATCGAAGTGCCAACTGAGCCGATCATGCGTGCCGCCCAAGCTGCTGGCAAAACCATTTTGTTGCCTAAATGCATGCCACATCGCCAAATGGCATTTTTGCCAGATCCAGGTGCCGATCAGCGCATCAAAAGTAGTTTTGGGATCCCGGAGCCAGCCTACGACGCCGAACTCGTGAATAACCAACCAGATCTCCTGATCGTGCCAGGTATTGCCTATGCCAAAGACACTCATGCTCGTATCGGCTTTGGCGGTGGTTACTATGACCGTTTCTTGGCGCAATATCAAGGCCCAACAGTGACGTTAGCGGCACCAGTGATGGCTTATGAGACGGCGCAATGGCCAGTGGAACCTTTCGATATTTTATTGGACACAGTATTAACCGTTGACTGAGCGTCTTGGTGCGAAGGTAGGACAAAATTCGTCCTACCTTTTTTGCAATCACTGTCCGGTATCGTCAGTGTGTTTTTAAGCTTCCAGTTAGCTATGCCAATAAGCCTTGCGGCCCGAAAATCTGTGAGTTTCAGCGGCTTGGCGCCACTGCGAAAAACTGGACAAGTTGCCGGTGCGGCCGGCTGCAGTTCTCGAACCAAGCCCGTTCGAGGAGCTTTCGCCTAGAATTTGAACCGAAACAAACCACTTCGTTTCAAATTCTGCCGGTGAAATCTGCGCGAACCGCCACAACCCGAGGTTTCGCTTGATTTCGCTACCACGGGCAATTGTCCAGTTTTTCTCCGTTCTGCCAAGCCGCTTCCACTCACAAATTTTCTTCAATGATATCACTAGCTTACAGATTAAATACGCTTAGATTGTGACATCGCTGATCATGCTGAATGGTGTATCAACGTTGCCATCACGCGTTTCGTTGCCATGGTGTTAGTGGGTTAACGAAGTGGAAGTGATTTGAAATCGGGACGGAAGCTGACCGTCGATGCATATTGAGAAGACTATTAGCAACTTGTTGCTTACAGTCTTCCACAGGTCGAAATCGGGCGAGTGGGGAGCACAGCGACACATCTCGGCTAGTTCGGCCGAGGACCCTCTATATGCAGCGGCGAGCAGCTGGAGGCCCAATTTCAAATCACTGAAACACTTACAATGCCTGGCAGCGATGGCCTCAAAAATGAGATCAGTTGATGAAATAGCCTAAGGTTTTAAACGCTAATGGGGCTTGAGGCAAAGTTGGCGGCTGATGTTTGACGAAAGCCGCCAAGTCGATTTTGAGTAATTGATGTGCATTTTGAATTTGTATCGGCCAAGTACTGCCGGCCAAAATATGCGTCATCGGCGGCTGTGGGTGTTGAGGGATGTAAGTGGTGAAATAGGTGACGGCATTGGTGTTCGCATGGCTTTGAAAATATGCGTTGACGCCAGTGGGCAGTGAGTGCTGGTTGGATTGTTGCCAATCCGCGACGGTTAAGACGTTTAAGCGTTCGTTTAAGACTGGCATGGCTGGCTCTGGGCTGGCCAAGTTGGGCTGATAGGCTAACAGCCATCGAGTCCGGGCGGTTTGGTGAGTATGCTTGTCATAGACTTCTTGGATCAAGCCAACAATGAAGCTCATATTCGCTTCGGTCAAGGTAATGGTGTTGTAGTAGGTCCGCGGCGTTTCCATAGTGTCACCTCCAAGCTTCACAATACTAGCTTTTGGTGATTTGTC
>CAKRHU010000223.1 GCA_934339215.1 uncultured Lacticaseibacillus sp. | reverse complement strand
GGTTCAAATTCTAGGCAAAAGCTCCTCAAACGGTCTTTGTTTGAGAGCTGGCGCCGGCCGCACCGGCAACTTGTCCAATTTTCCGCAGTGGCGCCAAACGCTTTCGCTCGCATATTTTCGGGCCGTTAGGCAACTGGTAAGGCTAACTGGAAGATTAAAGCCACGGTTATGATGCCGGTGCGATAGCTTTATAATGGAGATCGGATTAATGTTCGTCGATGGTCGCATCTAAGCTGTCGGCTGCTTTAGAAATCGCATCCAGATGTTCATTGATGGCCTCAACGCGCGGTTGGGTTTGGAAATTGAAATCATCAACGCTAGCTTGAATGTCGTCAACAGCTGGTTTCAACGTATTGTCCAGTTCATGACGCAAATCTTTCATCGCATTGCCAAAGCGCGTTACCGCATGTTGGACGCCGTTAGTGGCTTCAGTCAATGAATCGACATATTGACTGGCAGTGGCGACGCGTTGTGGCCCAGTTTTCTTAGCTGTCAACAAGGCATAAGCAGTACCGACTGCCGCACCGAGTAAAAAGCCGGTAGTGAATTTGGCCATTAGTTTTGCACCTGCTTTTTGATGTTGTCGGCGATGGCTTGTAATTGGTCACTATCATATTGATCCGTGTGATCGCCGAAGTGAATGTTGAAGTCGTCGGCGTCAGAGTAGCGTGGGATCAAATGAATGTGGGAATGGAAAACACTTTGATAAGCGACTTCACCGTTGTTGTTTAAGATGTTCATCCCTTTGATCTTCGGGTCGCTAGCTTTGATGGCTTGAGCGATTTTAGGGATGCGGGAGAACACTGCGGCAGCGAGTTCAGCGTCATATTCAAAAATGTCAGCAACGTGTTGCTTCGGCACGACCAAAGTGTGGCCAGGCGTCGCTTGAGAAATATCTAAGAATGCCAAGACGGTATCATCTTCATATACTTTGACGCTAGGGATGTCGCCGGCGATAATTTTGCAAAAAATACAATCTGTCATGGTCAATTCCTCTTTCTTGATGAAGTTTTGGTTTGCATTCATGCTATCATAAGTAGCAAAGAGTTTAAATCCAAATTCTGTGGAGGCACCAACTATGTTAGACATCCAACAACTCACCGGCGGCTATGGCACGGTACCAGTTTTACAAAATGTGAACTTCACCGTGCCGGATCAAAGCATCGTCGGCTTGATCGGCTTAAACGGGGCCGGCAAATCCACGACGATTAAACACATTATCGGCTTATTAAAACCTTTATCAGGGAAGATCTTAGTTAACGGTCAAAGCTTGGATGACGATGCCAATGCCTATCATCAAGCTATCGCCTATGTGCCAGAAACACCGGTACTTTATCCAGAGTTGACCTTGCAAGAACATATCGACTTGACCATCATGGCCTACGATTTGGACAAGAAAGCCGCTTGGGCCAAGGCCAATGAGTTGTTGGCCAAATTCCGTTTGGACAACAAGTTGGCTTGGTTTCCTGACAACTTCTCCAAAGGCATGAAGCAAAAGGTGATGATCGTGTGTGCCTTCATCACCGATGCGCAACTGTTCATTATCGATGAACCCTTCACCGGTTTGGATCCTTTGGCGGTGCATGACTTGCTTGATTTGGTGCAGGCCAAAAAAGCTGCCGGCGCCTCGGTTTTGATGTCCACCCACATTTTGGCCACGGCGCAACAATATGCAGATGAATTGGTGTTGCTCAAAGCTGGCCAAGTTCGCGCACAAGGGAATCTTGCATCTTTGAGCGAAAAATTTGGCATCGCCAATGCCTCATTGGATGATATTTACATGGCTATGAGTCAAGAAGGGGCGCGCGCATGAAGAAGCTTTGGCAAACGCGCTTGAAGCAACACTCACAAGCGCAGTTTAAATATTTAAAGTTAGTCTTCAATGACCACTTTGTCTTGGTGTTGATTATTTTATTAGGGGCGCTACTTTATGGTTACTCGCAAGTCGTTAAAACCATGACTGCGGCTTGGTGGTTGCCAGGGGCTTTGGCCATTGTGTTCACGGCATTACTTGGCATTGGTCGGTTGGCCAGTTTGGTACAAAAAGCTGATGCGACGTTCTTGTTACCAAAAACTACCGAGTTTCCCAAATATTTAACCAAAGCGCGGCGCTATAGTTTAGGCTTGCCGCTGATCGTGTTGACCTTTGCGACGATCGCCGTGATCCCGATGCTCAAAGTCCTCAACTTGCAAGTGTGGGATGCGCTGGCGTTAGGCGTACCGCTTTGGGCGTTTAAAGATGCGGATTTGTGGTTGCAAGTCTTGAGCTTTTATCAAGGTGCGCCAAAATGGGCGAAACGCCGCTACTTGTTTGGCATCGCACTGATCGCGTTGGGATTTGGTTTTTACCTTCATCCTGCCATTAGCTTAGTCGTCGGCTTGGTTATTGCCTTAGGCTTACGTTGGCAACTTGGGGTGTGGTTGGATCCGGCACATTTGGATTGGCTGAATTTGGTGCAAGCGGAAGCCAAGCGGATGGGGCAGATCTATCGGTTTTATAATTTATTTACTGATGTCCCAGGTTTGCAAGGCACCGTCAAGCGACGCAAGTATTTGGATGGCATCGCGCATACCGTGTTCAAGAAGCAGAAAAATACCTGGGCGTGGTTATTGATCCGCAGTTTCTTACGCCGGACGGAATTTTTAGGCTTGTATTTGCGCTTAGTAGTGATCGGTGCCTTGTGCTTGGTGTTTGTCCAACAATGGTGGCTAGCCTTAGCGTTGTCGGCATTGTTTGTTTACTTGATCGGGTTTCAATTGTTGCCGATGTATCAAGTGCATGACGATATTGTGTTCAGCTATTTATATCCGCTACCTGAAACGCAAAAACCGAATGCCTTTAAAGCCTTGATCGGCAAGTTATTGGGGCTGGCGGCTATCTTGTTGGCATTAGGGGCCTTAGTTGGCGGGCACTGGATCGCTGCAGTTGCCGCATTAGTCGGCGGTTTAGTGGTTGCCATCGGTTTAGCCGTTTGGTATTTACCGATTCGGCTTCAACAATTTGCCAAAGCTCGCTCTTGACTGTAATGTCTGCAGTTAGTACACTGATTCTAGATGTGGTTTTGACCACAAGACGGACAATTGCGTGATTTGTATCGATTGTAATTAGGAGTTGTGCCTATGGATTTTGATCTTGACCCGGGGTGGTCGTTGAGCCCTGTCGGTGGCACTACCGGCGGTGCGTTTTTAGGCGTTCATGCCCATGAGAAATTCTTTTTAAAACGAAATGCGTCCCCATTTTTGGCGGCCTTATCCGTTGAGGAAATCACTCCGAAACTGATTTGGACCAAACGCATGACAACTGGCGATGTGCTCACCGCCCAAGAATGGCTCAACGGCCAAACCTTGACGCGTGCCCAAATGAACACGCCAATGGTGGCGAAGCTTTTAGCGCGGGTCCATCATTCGCAATTATTGCACCGCATGTTGAAAAAAGTTGGCGCCCCAATGCCAACGCCAGCGCAATTACGCGATCGCTATGTCGCTGATTTGCCGAAGCCTTTGCGCCAACATCCTTTAGTCGCAGCCACAGCTAAACGGCTCAAGACCTTGCCGCCAGTGGTAGCGTCAACGGTGTGTCACGGCGATCTCAACCATAAAAATTGGTTGTTGTCTGATGCGCACAAACTGTATTTGGTCGATTGGGACCAAGCCAGCCTGGGTGATCCTGCTTTTGACTTATCGGTGGTGTTGATCAATTATGTCCCTCGCGCGCAATGGGGGACTTGGCTTGAAGCATACGGTACGCATTTAACCGCTG
>CAKRHU010000222.1 GCA_934339215.1 uncultured Lacticaseibacillus sp. | reverse complement strand
TACCAATTGAATTAATATTTGACATATCCCGATGCACAAGGTATAGTTTGACTCGTACTTCAGAAAACCAATTTTATAAATCAATCTAGTCCAATTCTAAAAAATTAAAATGTGAGGTCCTTGACTATGTGCGGAATTGTTGGTGTAATCGGTCGCGACGACGCGACGCAAGTCTTATTAAATGGTTTGGAAAAGCTCGAATATCGCGGGTATGATTCCGCTGGCGTTTACGTCAACGATCAAAACGGCCATGACTACTTGGTTAAGCGCGTCGGTCGCATCAAAAATCTGGAATCCGCTTTGACGCCTGAAATCCAAGGTAGCATCGGCATTGGCCACACCCGCTGGGCAACCAATGGCGCACCTACTGTTGCCAACGCCCATCCTCATGTCTCAAACGACGGTCGTTTCTACTTGGTGCATAACGGCGTGGTCACCAATGCCCAAGCGTTGCGCGAACAATATTTAACTGATGTCGAATTGCATTCCAGCACCGATACTGAAGTGGTCGTGCAATTGATTGCCTTATTTGCCCAACAAGATGGCTTGGATGCCAAAGAAGCGTTACGCAAGACGTTGAACTTGGTTGAAGGCTCTTACGCCTTTTCCTTAGTCGACCGCGACAATCCGCAAGCTTTATACGTTGCGAAAAATAAAAGCCCATTATTGATCGGCAAAGGCGATGGCTTCAATGTGGTGGCTTCTGACGCCTTGGCGATGCTTGATGTCACTAACCAATTCATCGAAGTCAAAGATGAAGAAATCGTCACCTTGACTAAAACCACGATCACCATCGAAAACCTGGCGGGCACGCAGATCCAACGTGACGCCTTCACCGTTAAAATGGACGCGGCCGATTTAGGCAAAGGCACTTATCCTTTCTACATGCTCAAAGAAGTCGACGAACAACCAGTCGTCATGCATCGCCTAGCCAAAAAATATCTCGATGCTAGTGGCAATGTGGTGTTGCCAGCAGCTTTGCTTGAGGCCTTAAAACAAGCTGATCGGTTGTACATCGTCGCAGCCGGTACCAGCTATCACGCCGGTTTGGTCGGCAAGCCGTTATTCGAACAACTTGCTGGCATCCCCACTGAAGTCGTCTTAGGGAGTGAGTTTGGTTACCATATGCCAATGTTATCCAAGAAGCCCATGTTTATCTTCTTGAGCCAAAGTGGTGAAACCGCCGATTCTCGCCAAGTTTTGGTAAAAACTAAAGCCTTGGGCTACCCCGCATTAACCATCACTAACGTTGGCACTTCCACATTAGCCCGTGAAGCGGACTTTGCTTTGGAACTTTATGCTGGCCCCGAAATCGCCGTGGCATCAACGAAAGCTTATACCGCCCAAATCGCCGTGGAAGCCTTAGTTGCCAAAGCTTTAGGCACCGCTTTGAATCAACCTGTCGCTGAAAAATTCGATGTGGCACATCAATTGGCGTTAGCCGCTGACGGTCAACAAGCCTTGATCGATCAAAAAGAGCAGTTGCATGACTTAGCCAAAGACATGTTTGCCACCACCCGCAACGCCTTTTTCATCGGCCGGGGCACGGATTATTTTGTCAGTTTGGAAGCGGCCTTGAAGCTCAAGGAAATTTCTTATGTACAAGCAGAAGGCTTTGCTGCTGGCGAACTGAAACACGGCACCATTGCGTTGATTGAAAACAACACGCCGGTCGTCGCCTTCATCACCGACCCACTCACAGCCGAACACACTCGCGCCAATGGACAAGAAGTCCAAGCCCGCGGTGGGAAAGTCTTACACATTGCCGCTCACGACTTAGCCAAAGAAGGCGATGAACTGGTCATCGGTGATATTGATCCACTGCTTTCCCCATTGGTCACCATCGTCGCCGGGCAACTGCTGGCTTATTACACCAGCTACGATCGCGGCTACGACGTCGATAAGCCCCGTAACTTGGCCAAATCCGTTACCGTTGAATAATTTTTTTGCCATCAAGTCTAGGCTTGGTGGTTTTTTAATTTAGTGCACGCCGGTTATGTGGTAAGCTGGGGGCATTGATTTTTGAAAGGATGACCCCATTGAAAACTTTGCATCGCTATATCTGGCTGTTGTTAGCACTAGCTGTGATCGCGACCTTATTCATTTCTTCCAGCATGACTTACAAACAACAAACGGCGGTACCCTTTTTAGAACGGGTGTTGGCTAATGAACCGTTTAAAGCTCGTTTGTCCCTGATTCACTTCAATTACGCCGGCGGAGAAATCAGCGTCCAAGCCAGTGGCTATTTCGCTTTTATCGAATTTTTCATCCGCAAAGCGGCCCATGTGACCACGTATTTCTTGATTGGACTTTTTGCCAGCATCGGCTTGCGCGAATTCGTCAAACCGACTTGGTTGCGCGCTTTGTTGACTATTTTAAGTGCTGCTGGCTTGGCCGCATTTGATGAATTTCATCAAATGTTAACCGGCGGGCGCCAACCCACCTTTGATGATGTGATGTTGGATACGATTGCGGCAACCATTGCCGTCGTGATCGTGTTGCTAGTTTCTGGCTTACGGCGGCGAAAAGCCGTTGTGAGACGGTGATTTTTTTGGTACAATATTAACGTTTATGAGTTCCGAAACTTTAAGAAAAGAGGGTTAATAATTATGTCAGGACATTCCAAATGGCATAACATTCAGGGTCGTAAGAACGCCCAAGATGCTAAGCGCGGAAAAATTTTCCAAAAGATCTCCCGTGAACTTTTCATGGCAGCTAAGCAAGGTGGTTCCGACCCCAACAACAACCCGGCGCTTCGCTTAGTTATGGATAAAGCCCGTGCGGCTAACATGCCTAAAGACAACGTTAAGCGTGCCTTAGATAAAGCTGATGGCGGCGACGCTACCCGTTATGATGAAGTCACTTACGAAGGCTATGGCCCTGCAGGTATCGGTGTGTTGGTGCACGCCTTGACCGATAACAAAAACCGGACCTCTAGCTCCGTTCGTGTCGCCATCACGCGTCACGGTGGCACCATGGCTGGTGCCGGTGCGGTTTCATTCATGTTTGATCGCAAAGGCATGTTCGTAATCGATCGCGAAGACCTCGACATGGATGAAGATCAAATGTTTGAAGCCGTCTTAGATGCTGGTGCTGAAGACTTGCAAACCACTGAAGATGAATTCACGGTTTACACGGATCCTAAAGACTTCACCGCTGTGCGTGATGCGCTTGAAGCACAAGGCTTCACCTTCTCCACTTCTGAATTGACCATGGTGCCTCAAAACACGGTACCGATTCCAGAAGACAAGCTGGAAACTTTCCAAAACATGCTCGATGCTTTGGAAGACGATGATGATGTCCAAAACGTCTACACCAGCGCTGAATGGCCAGACGAAGCTTAATTTGTCATTGAACCGATCTGCATTGCAGGTCGGTTTTTTGATGCCGTTGCCTCAGTGACTTGTTTACAAAAAATCCCCGCCACTTTCGATCAATTTCGAAAGTAGCGGGGATTTAATTTGAGTGATTTACTTGTTGCCCATCACTTGTTCAACCACGTCAACGATGCTGTCAACATATTCGTTGACCAACGCTTCAGTTTTGGCTTCAGCCATGACCCGTAATAAGGCTTCAGTACCGGAAGGACGAACCAACACGCGGCCATCGCCGGCCATTTTGGCTTCAACGTCTTCAATAGCAGTTTGAATTTCTGGATATTGCTTCCAGTTGTTCTTGTCAGCTACTGGGACGTTGACTAACTTCTGTGGGTAAGTGGTCACTGGTGCGGCCAATTCGGACAAAGGCTTGCCAGTTTGGGC
>CAKRHU010000221.1 GCA_934339215.1 uncultured Lacticaseibacillus sp. | reverse complement strand
AGGGAAAGATCCACTTGAATCAGAGCGTAGCGATGATCCAAGTTAGCTTTCCCGAGGACCCTCACTATGTCGCGGCGACCAGCTGGAGCCCCAATTTCAAATCGCTGTAACGGAGATAGACCACTGGCACCTGATGGCGGCATGAAACTCGATCGATCGCACGGACGGCGACAATCTCGGTCAAGGTCTATTCGCTACAAGTTATTTTGTGATCAGCACAAATTGACAACGCTTTCTTTAGTCGTTACAATTGAGAGGCAAGAAATGGAGGCGACAGTATGCGCATGACCCCAGAGGTTAAGGTATTTTTATACATGGTATCGATGGCGGATGCTCAACAAACCTTGCAAGACGCAAAGTGGCAAGAGCGTTATCACCTCGATCCCCAAAAAACCTTCACCAAGCTGGTCAGCCATGGCTATTTACAAGCTGTGGCCACTGGCAATGAATTGACGGCCAAAGCCCGCAAAGCCTTGGCAGATATCGATGACTGGTTATGGATCCATGAATATTATCTACCTGGGGTGATCGACTTTACATTGGCCAAGCGGCTAGCTTATCGCACGGATCTGCAAGGCTATCCCTTGGTGCAAGCCTTATTGGATCAAGCCCAAAACCAAGCTGATGGCGACCATGATTATTGCGCCTTGTTGTTGCGTCATCAGCTCAAGCTGGAATTTAGCACCCATCATGACCATGCGGCGGTGCAAACGCTGATGCAATTGATGTATTCAGAGTTAGATGTCAGCCAAGAAGTTGACTTGAAAGCTTTTAATTATCACAATTCGTGGTTGAAAGTGACGAGTTTTGAAAAGCAATTGTTAAAGGAATTGCTTGGCCGCTTAGATCAAACCGTTGACGATTTTGAAATGGCTTTTTCGCAATGGTTGCAAACCATGCCGAGTCACGGCCGGTTCTTCACCAATTTTGAAGTGATGACGATCGTCATGTATGAACTCGGCAATGATGATCATCGTTTAAACGAAGTGTATCATGGCGCAGCGATGCGGCATTTGGCACAACAACATGAACCCCTTAATGCGCATCCGGCAACTGTTTAATTCAAAATGGCCAAAGCTATCTAGATCGATCAGATAGCTTTGGCCATTTTTTGGCTGTTTAGGCGTCAGGCGCTAGGCCCGGTGATAATGCCACTAAGCGACGGTTGCGCAGCGCAATTAATTTTTGATGCAGATGATGGTAATCAATGGTGTTGGCGTCGAGATCCCAAATTAAGCAGGCTTGGGGATAATTGGTGATAAACGCTTGGGTTTGTGGCGTGATCAACATCGAGACTTCGGTGATCAAAAAGTCGCATTGCTGCAAGGCGTCGGGGCCAGCGAGGCGATCCACGAAGCTCATGTTATCCAAAAAACGGTTGAGTCGGCGATGGAGCAAATCATTGGGCTCAAGGATCACGGCGACTTTCAACCTGACTGCTTGATCAAAGGCGTTGATCGTTGGCGCTAGGACATAAGTGACGAAACGACAAAAGGCATGCGTGGCCGCATGCAACGCCGCATATTCTGGTGTGTCTGGTAAGTGAGTCACAAACGTATACGCCCGCATACTCAATTGATTCAACCGCTCAGTGGTTTTATTCGGCGCGTCAAAGTCGCTGGCCTTACAGTAATCACCGCCTAAACTCAAAAAGCACACTAACACGCGCAATAAATTTAACTGTAAGCCCCGATCAGTTTGTAAGGCGAGATAGCCTGGGTCATTGGGATTTAATAGATCTCGTTGCAAAGTACTGAGGATTTTGGCGGCAATCGGGGTGGCTAAGGTCAAGCGCTCCTTGCGTTGCGTCCACGCGTTTGAGTCGATATGCCCAAAGCGCAGGGCTGCAGCCTGATGAAAGGCGATAAATTGATTTTCAAAGATGATTTGTTGCGGCGTCAAATATGGGAACTGGCTGGCGGTGAAATAAGCGTTCACATCTGGCAATAAATTTGCGATTTGATGTTCCAAAGCATTGCCATGCGCCATGCGCAAGCGACTGACGGCTAATAGATACAGATCCATATGCTGGGACAGGGGGTTTTCGTGGCGTCTGGGAAATTGTTGATATTGGCACTTGAGATCTGATTCAGAAATCGCGGTGAACGGCCAGCTAGTCCCTTGTGTCACTTGCCAATAACATTGCTGCAACAACAAGCGCAAGCGTGCTTCCGGGCCACTAAAGGTCAAAGTTGGATAGACGAGTTTCAAATCATAATGGGCTAAAAAGGCCCGCAAATTTACGGTTTTGCGCATTAACGTTGATCGGGATATAAAGTGAGTTTCGCAAAAACGGTCCAAACTGGGTTGATGGCCTTGCACCGCGTAATCGAAAAATTGCCAAGCAGTTGCGGCTTGAAATTGTCGCGCTTTATACAGGTCTAAAGAGATGATTTGAGGGGAGGCCGCCACCAGGCTTTTGCGCATCTCTGTCGGTGTTTTTTGGTAGAGATCAGCGAGATCGGCGTTGAGTTCTTGAAATAAATTATAAGTCCGCTGATAAGTGAGCCCAATTTGCGTGGCCAAGTCTGCGATCGTGATGCCAGCATAGCCTCGTTGGCGTAATACCCTTAACAAAGCGATCTTTTGCTGTGCGGCTTTTTCTAAGAATACTGATTCAAACTGCATGATGACACCCCTTTATTCCCGATTCCACAGCAATTATATCAAATTTTTAAAAAAATACTACCAATTAGTTGTGCTTGAGTGACCGTAAGGCGGGCGTCGGTTGAATCAATATTATGGTAATTGGTTTCCTAAAATTTGAACCAGGGTTAAAACTTTGCATTTGTGTAATTTTTCTCCATACAAAACGTGTGACGGAATGGAAAAATATGACGAATCGTCATAAGATGCTGCATTTTTGTATCCGCATTCGTCACCATGAATCAATCGCGATTTTGATTGCAAAAGCTAATGCAACAACTACGCGCTGTAACCTTTCCCAAAAAAATTGCCGATTCAGATGAAAAAGCAAAATTGAGGCAATTTTGTAACGGCGTCATTTTTCATAAAACTTAATTTGAAAAACACTACTGATTGCGGTTATAATTATTTTGGAATAATTGTCAAATTTATCATTGGAGGAATTGTTTATGCGAGGTCGGGAAGATATATTCCTGTCAATGTCTGAATCGGAAAAAATGAGCCTTTTCCGTCGAATCGTCAATGCCCGCGTGGCGCAGACGCCGGTGGAAGATCGCTTAGCTTTAGAACGTGACAACAAGCCGTTAGTCAAAGATGTCAATTTAAAGCAAATTGCCTCTTTAACTGGCCGCAATTACGGCAGTGTTTATAACACGTACAATGGCTTAGTTGAAGCTTTAGAGGATATGACGCACCACAAATCAGCGCCGACTAAAAAGCTATTTAATGAACAATCAAGCAAAGTGCGGTTGTATTTTGTCCAACAAGGGCAACCTTATAAGTTCTTAGAAGCGCTGTTGTATCATCGCTTTTCAAACTTTGAAGACTTCTTGACACATGAAGACACCTCAAAAGCCACGATGTTGCGGCATTTGAAACCAGTGCGCGATTTTGCACGGAAGTTTGGGGTACGTTTCTCCTATGAAACGCTGAGCTTGCAAGGCGATGAAAAACGGATCCGAGTTTTCTTAACGATCATTTTTTGGATGGCGACGGATGGTGCGGGTTGGCCATTTGAAGACACTGAGCGTGATCAAAAAGGGCGCGAAGTGGATGCCATCATCAAAATGTTTGACATGGGTCGTCCGAACTTAGTCACCCGCGAAATCGCGATGTACTAT
>CAKRHU010000220.1 GCA_934339215.1 uncultured Lacticaseibacillus sp. | reverse complement strand
ACGCCCGGCATGTTATACTAGTCTAAGCAACTGATGAGGAGGAAGAATATGGCCGATCAACCCTTGAACTTAGTGGTCATCACTGGGATGTCTGGCGCCGGGAAAACGGTGGCAGTGCAAGCCTTTGAAGATCTTGGTTACTTTTGTGTCGACAACATGCCGCCAGCATTGTTGCCGAAATTTGGGGAATTACTCAAAGAATCGGGTAAAATCACCAAGGTCGCGCTAGTGGTCGATTTGCGGGCGCAAGCCTTTTACGATCAAATTATCGACATGCTGGCAAACCTTGATTCCACCGCATTTGTCACGTCACAAATTTTATTCTTAGACGCCACGGATGAAGAACTGGTTTCCCGCTACAAAGAGACTCGCCGCAGCCATCCACTCGCCATGGAAGGGCGCTTAATGGACGGCATTCACAAAGAACGCGAACTGTTGACGGAATTGCGCAACCGCGCGCAAGTCGTGATCGATACGACCACGTTGAGCCCCCGGCAGCTGCGTGAAAAATTGTTTGTCACCTTTAAGTCCGCTGAGCACCCGACGTTCCACTTGGAAGTGATGAGCTTTGGGTTTAAGTACGGTTTGCCAATCGATGCTGACATTGTGATGGATGTGCGCTTCTTGCCAAATCCGTATTACGTGCCAGAATATCGCCAAAAAACTGGTTTGGAAAAACCAGTTTATGATTATGTGATGGACAATCCGCAAGCGGAATCGTTTTATCAGAAGTTCTATGCAATGTTAGCGGAGATCATGCCGCAATATCAACAAGAAGGCAAAACGGCAGTCACCATTGCTATTGGCTGTACCGGCGGGCAACACCGCTCAGTGGCGTTTGCTGAACGGGTGGGGCATGCTTTTGAAAATGATTATCCAGTGGACATCACCCATCGCGATATCAATAAGCGCAAAGCGACGGTGAACCGCTCATGAGTGCAAACGGAACCAAAATTATTCGCGTGATCAAAGGACGCCGGCCTAAAGTCGTCGTCATCGGCGGTGGGACTGGTTTGCCAGTGATCGTCAAAGCCTTACACGAACAAGATGCGGATGTGACTGCAGTGGTCACAGTCGCCGATGACGGTGGGTCCAGCGGCGTGATCCGCAACTACATCAACGTGGTGCCGCCTGGTGATATTCGTAACGTCTTAGTCGCCTTAGCGGATATGCCAGGCGTTGAACGTGACGTTTTCCAATATCGCTTTAATTCCAACGATTCATTTTTCTCAGGGCATGCGATTGGGAACTTGATCATCGCGGCATTGTCGGAAATGAAAGGTGGGATCTTCCCAGCCATTCAAGTGCTTTCCAAAATGCTCAACGTCGATGGTCACGTGTATCCAGCATCTAACACCCCATTGACCTTGCACGCCGAATTCACTGACGGTACGACCCAAGCTGGGGAAGCGGAGATTTCTGCTGCTGGCAAAACCATCAAACGCATCCATGTGGAAGAAACGGATCCTGACGATCACTTTGAACCGCGTGCGGAACCAGAGGTGATCGATGCAATCATGGCTGCCGACGTAGTGGTGTTGGGACCTGGGTCGTTGTTTACCAGCATTTTGCCAAACTTAATGATCAAGAACTTAGGCGATGCGGTGAAAAAGACCCAAGCTGAAGTGATTTATATCACCAACATCATGACGCAAAAAGGCGAAACCGAGAACTTCACCGATGCCCAACATGTGCAAGTGTTGCATGATCACTTAGGCGAACCCTTTGTCGACACGGTTTTGGTGAACATCAGTCCAGTGCCGGCAGATTACTTAGACCGCCAACTCTACAATGAAATTTCCAGTCCCGTGAAATCTGATTATCCTGCATTACGCAAAATGGGTTGCCGCGTGATCTCCGCTGACTTTTTGAAATTGCGCGATCGCGGCGTCTTCCATGATGGGGACAAGGTGGCGGCTGAGATCCTGAATTTAGCCTTTCAAGTCGGCACCATGAAAAAGAGGTGAGTAAATGGCGAGTTTTGCCAGTACTGTTAAAAAAGAATTGACGCAATTAGAAGTTCATCCTGAACATGCCAAAGCGGAATTGTCTGCCTTGATCCGCATGAACGGGACGTTAGGCATTTTGAACCATCAATTTGTGTTGAATGTCCAAACCGAAAATCCTGCCATTGCCCGCCGGATCTATGCGCTGTTGAAGCAAGTGTATCAAGTTGAAGCCAACTTGATCGTTCGGCGCAAAATGAAGCTCAAGAAAAACAACCAATACGTGGTGCGTTTAAACACCAACGTCAACACGGTGTTACAAGACCTCGACATCCTCGATGAATCAGGCTTATCGATTCAAACCGCTGTCGGGTCCAAAGTGATGGATGAACCGCAACGCCGGCGGTCTTATTTGCGCGGGGCGTTTTTAGCCGGGGGTTCCGTCAATAGCCCAGAAACTTCCCGTTATCATTTGGAAATCTATTCCCTGTATCAAGATCATAATCAAGATATTTTGGCGATCATGAATGATTTCGGGTTGAATGCGCGCACCGTCGAACGCCGCAGTGGCTATATCGTGTATTTGAAAGAAGCCGAAAAGATTGCGGATTTTTTACAAGTGGTCGGCGCCACCAATGCGATGTTGAAGTTTGAAGATGTGCGCATCGTGCGCGACATGCGCAACTCAGTGAATCGCCTGGTGAACTGCGAAACCGCCAACTTGAACAAAACCGTCGATGCGGCTCAGCGCCAAATCGAAAACATCAACTACTTGCGGACCCATGTGGGGTTGGACTCTTTGCCAGCGAAGTTACGCGAAGTCGCAGCGCTGCGTTTAGCCCATCCAGATGTCTCCTTAAAAGAGCTCGGTGAAATGGTGCCAAGTGGGGCAATTTCCAAGTCCGGAATCAACCATCGCTTGCGCAAACTCAATCAAATTGCGGAAGGTTATCAACAAGCTGCTGACGCGTAATTGTTCATACTAATCCGGTTAATTGTCTTTAGCTATGCTAAAGGCGATTTTTTTGTGTGCAAGCGGTTTGCAGCGACAAGATAATCGTGTACAATGGAACATGATATATATATAACTTGTAAATTTAGATATTCTAAAAAATGCATATTGAAATCGCTGAGGAGGCATAGTCATGGTCCAACCTATTTTGTTAGATGAACAATTGTGTTTTTCAATTTACAAGGCGCAAAAGCAGTTCAATCACTTTTACGCCCAAGCTTTGTCCAAGTATCATTTGACTTATCCGCAATACATCACGCTGTTGTCTTTGTGGGAACACGGTACCATGTCGGTCAAGCAAGTCGGCCAAACCTTGTCTTTGGACAGTGGGACGTTGACACCATTGATGAAGCGATTGGAAAAAGACGGTTGGATCTCGCGTTCCCGTTCAACAGTTGATGAACGCCGGGTGGATGTATCCTTAACCGCCAAAGCCGAAGATCTACGCGATGAGATCTATGAACACGTGCAAAGTTGCGCGACGAAAGTGGGCATGGACCTCGATGAATATCAGGCCGTGAAAGCCAGCGTTGATAAAGTCGACGAGAAGTTGATGGCAGTATCTGATGGGGACCTGCGTTACTAACACCAAATGAAAATCCTGCCAGCCGGTAGGACTTTTTTTCGCCAGCAACGCAAGCCGGGCGATCATAAAAATTATGAGGGAAAATCACCGTGCAGAGATCAATCAGCTGTGCAAAGAAACATTTTCACTTGCAAAGGCGCAAGGAATCGCGTAATATAATTTAAGTACTTGCGCGGTTAGTGTAATGGATCGCACGTGAGATTCCGGTTCTCGAAATCCGGGTTCGACTCCCGGGCTGCGCA
>CAKRHU010000219.1 GCA_934339215.1 uncultured Lacticaseibacillus sp. | reverse complement strand
GCCCATTCCTGCCCACCGGGGGTGAAGGTGGCGACGGCGTCTTGATGAACGACCAGCGGGTAGTTGCGGTTATAGGCATCGATGGCCGTGTGCAAGACGCAGATGTCGGTGCAGACGCCGGTAAGGTGGAGCTCGGTGACATGGCGCTCACGCAGCCAGAGGTCAAGTGGCGTGCCGGCAAAGCTGGAGTAGCGCGTTTTATCGAAAAGTTGAACATGGTCGTTGGCGCTATTGGCTTGATACCAATCGTTGACCTCGCCGAAAAGTTCTCGGCCCCAGGTGTCGCGCACGTTGTGCGGTGGAAACAGCTGGCTTTCCGGGTGGAAGGGATCGTGGGGTGTGTGCACGTCGGTCGGTAAATAGACGAAGTCGCCATTTAATAGGAAGTCTTTGGCTAATTCGGTAATCGGGTGTTGCAATCGCTGCCCGACTGCACCGCAAGTCAACGCCCCGTTGGTGGCGACAAAGTCGTTGGTGTAGTCGATGATCAATAGCGCTTTGGGCATGGTGGCACCTCCTAAGGATTTGCTGGTAAAGATACACCGATGATAGGCACATGTCAAGACATGCCAACAGGATTGCTTCAATCTGGGCCAGCGCCGGTGGGGGTGGGCTTCGTCAATGAAAAAAATCGAGAAAACACTTGCCACTGTAAGCTGATTTTTGTATACTAGTCAAGTGCTGTGTAATCTGTAACGGGTTATTTTGCACTTTTGACTCATGGTGAGTCAAGGTAGCAAGGATGTGAGAGGTTGCGACACGCCCGGCCGCTTTGCCACGGCAGCGCGTCGGGAATTCCCACGGAGCTAGTCTACTAAATGATAATGGACGAAGGAGGTAACACAATGGCAAAACAAAAAATTCGTATTCGCCTGAAGGCCTACGAACACCGGATTCTTGATCAATCCGCAGACAAGATCGTTGATACTGCAAAGCGCACTGGCGCACAAATTTCAGGTCCGATCCCGCTGCCAACTGAACGCACCCTTTATACGGTATTGCGTTCCCCACATAAGTACAAGGATTCGCGTGAACAATTCGAAATGCGCACTCATAAGCGTTTGATCGACATTGTTAACCCAACCCCTAAGACAGTTGATGCTTTAATGAAGCTCGACTTGCCAAGCGGCGTTGATATCGAAATCAAGTTATAATTTTAAAGAATTGGAGGTGTACCATGACTCGTAAAGGAATCTTAGGTAAGAAAATTGGCATGACGCAAGTCTTCACTGACAACGGCGAACTTGTTCCCGTAACAGTTGTTGACGTAACCCCAAACGTTGTATTGCAAGTTAAGACTGTTGAATCTGACGGTTACGAAGCAGTGCAATTAGGCTATGGCGACAAGCGTGAAGTCCTTAGCAACAAGCCAAGCGTTGGTCATGCCAAAAAAGCTGACACAACCCCTAAGCGCTTCATTAAGGAACTCCGTGATGTAGCGCTTAGCGAATATGAAGTAGGCAAAGAAGTCAAAGCAGACGAATTTGCAGCTGGCGACATCGTGGATGTCACTGGTACTTCCAAAGGTCACGGTTATCAAGGTAACATTAAAAAAGATGGTCAGTCTCGCGGTCCTATGGCCCACGGTTCTCGCTACCATCGTCGTCCTGGTTCTCTTGGCGCGATCATCAACAAGGTGTTCAAAGGCAAGAAGTTACCTGGCCGCATGGGTAACCACACCCGCACTATGCAAAATCTGACGGTTGTTTCCGCAGACTTAGAACACAACGTCATCCTCATCAAGGGTAACGTCCCAGGTGCTAACAAGTCTAACGTCATCATCCGTACCGCTGTTAAATCAGCAAAGTAATCCAAGAAGGGAGGAAAATAACTAATGGCTAACGTTACTTTATACAAACAAGATGGCTCAGAAAACGGCACTGTTGATTTAAACGATGCGATCTGGGCAATCGAACCCAACGAAAACGCCGTCTTTGACGCAGTGATCATGCAACGTGCTTCCCTTCGTCAAGGTACTTCTAAGGTTAAGAACCGTCACGAAGTTTCTGGTGGTGGTCGCAAACCATGGCGTCAAAAGGGTACTGGTCGTGCGCGTCAAGGTTCCATCCGTAGCCCACAATGGCGTGGCGGTGGTATCGTCTTTGGCCCACATCCACGTTCATATTCCTACACCATCAACAAGAAGGTTCGTCGCTTGGCGATCAAGTCCGTTCTTTCTCAAAAGGTGTTAGATAACGAATTGGTTGTTGTTGATGCTTTTGCATTCGACGCACCAAAGACTAAGGCATTTGCACAAAGCTTGGCCGCATTAAAAGTTTCCGAAAAAGCCCTCGTGGTTTTAGATGGTGACGACAACGCCGCTTTAGCAGCCCGCAACTTGCCAAACGTTAAAGTTGTTGCCGCAGACGGGATCAACGTATTAGATGTTGTGAAATTCAACAAACTGATCTTGACCCAATCTGCGCTCCAAAAGATTGAGGAGGCGCTCGCATAATGGAAGCACGCGATATTATTTTACGCCCGATCGTGACCGAACAATCGATGGCTGACATGGACAACAAGAAGTACACCTTCGAAGTTGCCTTGCATACCGAAAAAGGTGCGGTTCGCCGCGCAGTCGAAGAAATCTTCGACGTGAAGGTAGCCAACGTCAACATCGCGAACGTTCGCGGCAAGAAGAAGCGCCAAGGTAACTTCGTGGGTTACACCAAGAAGCGCCGTAAGGCTATCGTTACCTTGACTGCTGATTCAAAAGAAATCAAGTTGTTCGAAGACTAGTTCCAGAAATTCAATTATAGGAGGTTATACAAGTGGCGATTATTAAGTACAAGCCAACGACGAACGGTCGCCGGAATATGTCCGGTTCCGACTTCGCCGAAATCACCAAGAAGCGTCCTGAAAAGACTCTTCTGGAAGATCAAAGTCATACCGCCGGCCGTAACAGCTACGGCCACATCACTGTTCGTCATCGTGGCGGCGGTCACAAGCAACATTACCGTGTGATCGACTTCAAGCGTCAAAAAGACGATATCGTGGCTAAGGTGGTTGCGATCGAATACGATCCTAACCGGACCGCAAACATCGCATTGTTGCATTACGAAGACGGGATCAAGGCCTACATCTTGGCACCTAAGGGGCTCAAGGTTGGCGACAAGATCGTCTCCGGCGACGATGTCGATATCAAAGTCGGCAACGCAATGCCTTTGAAGAATATCCCTGATGGGACCACGATCCACAACATCGAACTCAAGCCTGGTAAGGGCGGCCAATTGGCTCGTTCCGCCGGTGCTTCTGCTCAATTGCTGGGTAAGAACGACGATGGCAAGTATGTCACGGTTCGTCTGGCTTCCGGTGAAGTACGTATGATCTTGGCCGTTAACCGCGCCACGATCGGTGCTGTCGGTAACGAACAACACGAACTGATCAACATCGGTAAGGCTGGCCGCAAGCGCTGGTTAGGCTTCCGTCCGACCGTCCGTGGTTCTGTCATGAACCCTAACGATCACCCGCATGGTGGTGGTGAAGGTAAGGCGCCTATCGGCCGTCCATCTCCATTATCCCCATGGGGCAAGAAGACTCTCGGGAAGAAGACCCGGAACCACAAGGCCAAGTCCGAGAAGTTCATTGTTCGTCACCGTAAGACGAAGTAATCTAATACTGAATCACACCGTATAAAGGAGGTCACATAATGGGTCGCAGTCTTAAAAAAGGACCTTTTGCCGACGCTCATCTGATGAAGAAGATCGATGCGCAGGCAGATAGCGAAAAGAAACAAGTCATCAAGACTTGGTCTCGCCGTTCCACCATTTTCCCAAGTTTCATCGGTTACACCATCGCCGTATACGATGG
>CAKRHU010000218.1 GCA_934339215.1 uncultured Lacticaseibacillus sp. | reverse complement strand
GCTAACTTTAATCAATTTCCCAAAAGCAAGCCCTGATTAAAGCCAGAAATAAAAATGCTTAAGAGTAATTTAACACCTCATGATGCATTTTGCAACACTAAGCATGAGATTTCATCACCTGTAACAATTTGACGGCGACATGAATGCTGGCTAGTGGGTTGGCTAACAAGGCTGCGCGCTTATCAGCCGGGGCTTGCCAGCTCAACGGCGTCATCGCCACAATATCTTCAAACTGTGCGGCATCGACTGGAAAATCATATTCGATATCTGAAACTTCTGCGTCTGGATAAGTCGCCATAAACCGTTCCAACACTGGCGCATTGGAATATGTAGCTTTCGGGGTGCCCGCATACAAACCTTGGCGCAATTCACGCAAATAATCCGCTTCTGGGATCACTTTGAACAACCGCCCGCCAGCTTTGAGTACCCGATCAAACTCGGCATAAGCGCCTGGTGAAAATAAATCCACTAACACATCAAAGGAACCATCCACAAACGGCAACCGCGCCAAATCCGCGACACAGAAAAATGCAGGCGTATCCAACGCCCCAGCTAATTGAATCGCTGGTGCCGAAATATCAAAGCCAATGGCATCTGCCCCAGTTTTGGCGAGATCGGCTGTCGGCGTCCCTTCGCCGCAACCGATGTCCAACAAACGTTCATCCCCGTTGAGTTGCGCTGCGATCCGATCGACAAATGGTGAAAATAAGCCGGCCTGTAACACGCGTCGCCGTGCTGCCAGCATATCCGCCGTATATTCAGTTTTCACTGGCGCATTTAAGAAATTGATCGTGCCTTTTTTCGCCAAGTCATAGCGATGGGCATTGGCACACACAAACGAGTGGCCTTCCACAAACAGCGGCTCATGACACACCGGACAAGCAAACAATGGTCCCAGCCCTGCTGCCCATTGTGACTTTGTATCGATTTTTTTCAATTAATTTCCTCCCGGCGTGCCAGCCTGCCTAATTTCGCGTAGAATGTTAGCTATAGAAACCACGGAGGGTCAGCCATGCTTGCAATCTACAAGTTCGATGATACAAAAGCAAAGCTCACGACGCAAACCAAAATCACCCCAGGCGTGTGGATCAATGCGGTTGCGCCAGATGAAAGTGAACGCCAGCGCTTAATGGAAAAAGCCCATGTTCCAGAAGACTTTCTGTTATATGGCTTAGATCCTGATGAAGGCGCACGTTACGAATATGAGCCAGATGACGATGCGCATCTGTTAATTTTTGATATGCCGATCGCCGGGCTCGACAAGAAAAAGCGCGTCACGTATAAAACGGTGCCATTAGCCATCATTTTAACGAAAACTGCGATTATCACCATCGATCAACAATCCCAGCCGTTATTGGCCATGTTCGCTGAAAATCGCGTGCCGAACTTCAACCCCGCCAAGCGCAACCAAGCGAGCCTCATGATGCTTTATCAAGTCACGATCGCTTATTTGGCTTACTTGCGCGACATCAACAAAGCCCGCGAAGCCTTAGAAAACAAGTTACAAAACAACTTGAAAAACGAAGAACTGTACGCGTTAATGGGCATTCAGCGCGGCTTGGTGTACTTCATGATGAGTATTAAAACGGACCGCAACGTGCTGGACCAACTACACCGCACCAATCCCCTGGGCTTAGATGAAGACGATCAAGATCTCCTAGATGACATCATCATTGAAAATCAACAAGGGTCTGAAATGGCGGCGATTTCAAATTCCATCTTAAATGAAACCAGCGATACTTACTCATCGATCATCAACAACAACATGAACGGGGTCATGAAATTCTTGACGTCGTATTCGATCATTTTAACGATTCCGACATTGGTGTTCTCGTTTTATGGCATGAACGTGGAACTGCCTTGGGCCAATATGCATGCCAGTTGGATCATCACCATCGCCATTTCCGTCGCGATCGGGATTGTGGTCGGTTTCGAGTTCTGGCGGAAGAAATATTTCTGATCCACGTCAGCACGATTCAATATTCGCATTTAAGTCTGCATGTGCAGGCTTTTTTTGTTGAACAAAATTCGGTTTTACAGAAATTGTCATTCGGAAATCAGTTGAGCGGTGGTTAAAACACGAACAATTATTACAAATTTCATTTTAAGTTTGACTTTTACCCGAACTTCGCCTATATTATCTCGTGGTGCGAAAAGTGCCGACGATTTATTGAAGATTGTTCGTGTTTTTGAAAGGACGACAACTATGCAAATTTTTGACTATGAAGATATTCAACTGATTCCCAACAAGTGCATCGTGCGCTCGCGCAAAGAAGTCGATACGACCGTGCAATTTGGCGGCCGCACCTTCAAGTTGCCTGTTGTTCCCGCTAATATGCAAACGATCATTGACGAACCGCTGGCGCAATGGCTCGCCGAAAACGATTATTTTTATGTGATGCATCGCTTTAATCCCGAACGTCGCGCAGATTTTGTCGCGGATATGCACAGCAAAGGCTTGTTCGCGTCGATTTCAGTCGGCGTCAAACCCGAAGAATTCGCCTTTGTCAAAGAACTCGCCGGGCACAAGCTGAATCCTGAATACATCACCATCGATATCGCGCATGGCCATTCGCAAATCGTCATCGACATGATCCAACACATCAAGAAATATCTCCCTGACACGTTTGTCATCGCCGGTAACGTTGGCACCCCAGAAGGCGTTCGGGAACTCGAAAATGCTGGCGCTGACGCCACCAAAGTCGGCATCGGCCCAGGTAAGGTCTGCATCACCAAGCTCAAAACTGGCTTTGGGACTGGCGGCTGGCAACTAGCCGCTTTGCGCTGGTGTGCCAAAGCTGCTAGCAAGCCGATCATCACCGATGGCGGGATTCGCAATAATGGCGACATCGCCAAGTCCTTACGTTTTGGTGCCACGATGTGCATGATCGGCTCGCTGTTTGCCGGCCATTACGAAACCCCTGGTAAAAAAGTCGAAAAAGACGGCGAAATGTTCCAAGAATATTATGGGTCCGCTTCTGAATATCAAAAAGGCGCCCATCATAACGTCGAAGGCAAAAAGATCCTTTTACCATTAAAAGGCCATATCGCTGACACCTTGACGGAAATGAAAGAAGATCTCCAGTCTTCTGTTTCCTACGCCGGCGGCCGCGATTTGGAAGCCTTGCGTAAAGTCGATTATGTTATCGTGAAAAACTCCATTTTTAACGGCGATCAATACTAAGACTAAAGCGCGTCACCTGCGTGGTGGCGCGCTTTTTGATTTGGTCAACAAACGTCAAATTTCACTTGTGATTTGAAAGTGCCCGTGTTAAACTAAATGAGTTGTTACTAACGGGAAGTAAGTTACTTAAATAAATTCAAATCAAAGTGAGGAATTTTATGGCTAAGAAATCAAAAATTGCCAAAGCAAAGAAAATCGCTGCCACAGTCGATAAGTACGCTGCCGTTCGGGCTGAGTACAAAGCCTCAGGTAACTATGCGGCCTTGCAAACCTTACCGCGCAACGCCAGCCCAGTGCGGATGCATAACCGCGATCAGCTCGATGGTCGCCCACATGCCTACATGCGCAAGTTCGGGATCTCACGGTTGAATTTCCGCGATCTTGCCCATCAAGGCCAAATTCCAGGGGTCCGCAAAGCCTCTTGGTAGCCTAAAAATCAACAACCTCCGATTGCGGCGACAATCGGAGGTTGTTTTTATTTCGTGAGATAGATGATCGTACTGCCAATGGTCAATTGTGGCTTCACTTTCGGTTCTAAGTACAGCGCATTTTCCATCGGTTGGTCGAATCGATTCAGTGAGCTATTTGGTCGAGCGTGTCGGCAAGCTGGCCAATCAGAATCTACAAACCATCGGCCATGTG
>CAKRHU010000217.1 GCA_934339215.1 uncultured Lacticaseibacillus sp. | reverse complement strand
GTACAACCCATATGAGCGTTTGCCGACCCATGTAAACACTGGATTGGACAACAACCGGTCAAAATGTGACCCGGGATGGGCAACCACAGCGACCAACAACGTCGCCAACAAAGAGAACAAGAACATCCCGCCTTGATACAAAAAGGCAGATTGCGCATCTAAGGTGAATGCCAACACGATCATCCCGATCCCAGAAACTGCGCCAATGCCATCTAAGACTCGCGTTTGTTGCTGGCCTATATGTTCAGACAAATGCACCGATGGCCAAATAAACGCCAACGCTGCGCCGAGCAAAATCGAAAACGCCCGGGTATCTGTGCCATAGTACAAGCGACTCGGATCGGCTTGCGGTCCAGTCATGGTGAGATGATACAAAATAAACATCCACACGGCCGAAACCACTGCCATCAACATCACCACATTGAAGATCCGGCCGCGATTTTTGACGAATAAGACCAACGCCAACACTAAAAACGGCCAAATCAGGTAGTATTGCCCTTCGATCGATAACGTCCATAAATGCGTAAATGGCGATTCGTTATTCGCAAACCGCGTGAAATACGATTCACCATGCGCAATTTGAAACCAGTTGTACACGTAAAACAAGTTAGACAACACCATCAAATGCAAATTGTGCAACAAGTTATGCGCAAACAATGCGATATACGCACTGGTCGCAAACAGCACCGCGATCAAGCCTGGATAAAGGCGCCGGATCCGCTTCAGGAAAAAGGGTTTAAAATCAATTTTCCCCGTGCGATCCAATTGTAACAACAGGCCATCGGTGATCAAATACCCAGACACCACCATAAAAATTGGCACCCCAAGATACCCGCCGCGAAAAATATCCGGCCGTAAGTGATATAAAATCACCATCAGTACCCCGAGGGTGCGCAACCCGTCAAAGCCTGTGATGTAACGCCTTGATTTACTGCGTTTCATCGCCAAATCAACACCCCATTAAAACTTACTCCACAAATTCAAAGGTGAAATCATCAATTGCGACCATATCACCTTGTTCAGCACCAGCTTCACGCAACGCATCATCAACGCCTAAGCGCCGCAATTGCCGGGCGAAGCGGACGACCCCATCATCATGATCCAAGTTGGCCATCGCAAAGGCCCGTTCAAGCGCTTTGCCAGACAAAATGAAGGTCCCATCGTCATCGCGTTCGACTTTGATCTTATCAGCTTCAGCCAAGTACTCATAGTCAACTGCCGTTTCAGACTTCGGTGCAAATGCCGGTGCCGATTGCAAGGCAACGCTGGTAGCCCGCATCAATTCTTGAACCCCTGTATGCGTGATGCTGGAAATTTCATAAATATCTTCAGACTTGACGCCTTCTTCTCGCAATTGCGCCTTAAAAGTTTCAAAGCGTTCTTGCGCACCTGGCAAATCGAGCTTAGTGGCCACGACTAATTGTGGCCGTTGCAAAATCGTGTCATCATAGGTGGCCAATTCTTGGCGGATTTGATGATAGTCATCGATCGGTTCGCGCCCATCATCTGGATCCATTTCCACCAAATGTAAAATAACGCGGGTGCGCTCCACGTGGCGCAGGAATTGAATCCCTAAGCCGACCCCAGTAGACGCCCCTTCGATCAAACCAGGCAGATCCGCCATGACAAAATCATTGCCGTCATCGAGTTTGACCATGCCCAAGTTTGGCACCAAGGTGGTAAATTGATAAGCCGCGATTTTAGGCTTTGCGGAAGTGACCACAGAAAGCAACGTCGACTTCCCCACTGATGGGAAACCAACCAGCCCGACATCCGCCAACACTTTGAGTTCTAATTGGACATAGCGATGTACGCCTGGTTCACCATTTTCGGCGATTTCTGGTGCGGTGTTTTTAGGCGAAACAAAGTGCACGTTCCCACGGCCACCGCGACCACCGCGCGCCACCACCAGTTCTTCACCAGGATGAGTCAAATCGCCGATCAATTCATGGGAATCAGCATCGGTGACCGTGGTCCCTGCCGGCACCGCCACGCGCATGTCTTCGGCTTTGCGGCCATACATTTGCTTACCTTGGCCGTTGCCGCCAGACTTGGCTTTAAAGTGGCGTTGATAACGAAAGTCCATTAAGGTGCGGAGTCCTTCGTCCACATAAAAAATAATGCTCCCACCGCGGCCGCCATCGCCACCTGCAGGGCCACCAAAAGGCACGAACTTTTCATGACGAAATGCCACCATCCCATCGCCGCCTTTTCCGGCTTGTACTTCAACTGTTACCTGATCGACAAACATAAAATCCTCCCTGGATGTCTTTGCGACAATCCATCTATCATATCCGAGTTGCGCCAACCATGCAATGTTGGCAATCTGTCATAAGTATACCAGAAATGCTGTCAGCGGCAAGGGACAGGAATTTCTTGTCACTTGTACAAAAATCGCCTACCTCATCACAAACTGACGAGATAGGCGATCGGATTCAAGTTTAGGCTTCAGTCATGCGGAAACCACTCCATGGCTTCACATAACTTAATAGGAACAATTCGTCTGGATCGATTTGGCCGACGACATTCACACGACCGTCGTTTGGCATCGCCTGCAACGCAATTTGGGTTTCGCCTTTGTATTGGCCATAACCATTATTATCGATCAGCACATCCCCGCGTTTGATGGCGACGGTGTGATGTGGGGCAAAGTCACGATCCGCATACTTGACACGGGTTTGGGTAGACCGCAACAAGTATTCAGACGCGTCACCACGATAAGAATGTTGATTTTCAAACAGCAATTCTTTATCTAAATCCGTCGCTTCAGCATCAGGAATCACCTTAAGCACTGGATATGGCGCAGTGAAAGCTTCATGCGCGGCTTTGAGTTCTGCCTCGCTGGCGTAGGCATTCCCAATGATAATGTCATCAATGCTCCCTAATAATAGGTAATGTTTCACTTGGGTGGCGATTGGTAAATCACGATGCGCTTCCAGTGAACACAAGCCATCTTGCGTCGGCCATGGACCAAACGTGGCCGCTTGGGAGTTGATAAATGCCGCCGTGTTCAAATTGTAATCAGTGTACATTTTAGTGGCGCGATCAAAGAAAGCTTGACCTAAACCAGAGAAGCGATGGGGATAGAAGTTATGCGAGCCCAACAAATTCTCACGGTTAGGGTTAAAACTCATGATGTTATCGATATAATGAGTGCCTTGTGACATGTTGACTTCGATTTTAATGCCATAGTCATTGCGCGTCATCGCCGCTTCTTCAGCACCAGTGAAGCCCAAATCTAGGCGTACGCCATAAGCGCCGAGATCATGGAAGAATTTCAAATTATCATAAGTCACACCCAGTTGTTTGAACAAGGCTGGGTTGATGTCGACCATCACTTCCATGCCTAATTCATTGGCTTTGGTGATCACCTTTTTAAAGCCTGCGACCACTTGTTCTTGGTCACCTTTGATTTCCAGTAAAGACGTGAACACACGCTTGAAGCCATTTGCCGCCGCTAATTCTAAATAGGCGGCATCTTTTTCATATGTGGAGCGTTCGGGATAAACCGAGACACCTAATTTGCCCATATAGCATTCCCCCTTAATACCAGTAGCGTACCATATTTGTTCCCACGAATGAAAGGGTTTGCAGTAATTTGTGGGTACAAAAATGTAATTGAACGCTTCTGAACGATTTTTTGAATGATTTTGAAAGAAAAGGGTTGATTTTGACCGGTTAGTGCGTATACTAATGGTTGTGAGGTGAATGCAAATGCTTACAGAAGAACGACAACGCTTTATTCTTGAACAACTGGAACAAACCCCAGTGGTTAAACTTAAAGCTTTAATGACTGCCCTTAAAGCTTCCGAGTCGACGATCCGCCGCGATCTTGGCGAGCTCGAAGACGCCGGTAAATTGCGCCGAATCCA
>CAKRHU010000216.1 GCA_934339215.1 uncultured Lacticaseibacillus sp. | reverse complement strand
ATATATTTCCATTCGAGGCAAAGGCGATGTTATCAAAGACCTCAAAAAAAATGCAAAAAAAGCTGACCACATTTATCTCGCCGCCGATCCGGACCGTGAAGGGGAAGCCATCGCTTGGCATGTCTCGCACATTTTAGGTCTTGATCCTCAAGGTAAAAACCGCGTGGTCTTCAACGAAATCACCAAAGACGCCGTCAAAAATGCCTTCAAGACGCCACGCTCCATCGACATGAACTTAGTTGATGCTCAACAAGCACGCCGGGTCTTAGATCGGCTGGTGGGCTACTCGATCAGCCCATTGTTGTGGAAGAAAGTCAAAAAAGGCTTATCCGCCGGCCGCGTGCAATCTGTTGCGTTGAAGTTGATCATCGACCGCGAAGTTGCGATCCGCGCCTTTGTACCAGAAGAATACTGGACCTTAGACGCCGAGTTCAAGAAGGGCACCGCCAAGAAATTTGCCGCCAGCTTCTATGGGCAAAACAACAAGAAGATGGCCTTGAAGAATAACGATGCGGTTCAAGCAGTCCTGCGAGGCATCGACCGCAAAGCGCCTTTTGACATTACCAATGTGGTTAAGAAAGAACGCAAGCGCTATCCTGCGCCGCCATTTACCACCAGTTCCTTGCAACAAGAAGCCAACCGCAAGTTGAACTTCCGGACGCGTAAAACCATGATGTTGGCCCAACAACTGTATGAAGGGATCAACTTAGGCGGCAAGCTCGGCACGGTCGGCTTGATCACCTACATGCGTACCGATTCAACGCGGGTGTCTAACGTCGCCAAAACCGAAACGTCGCATTTTATTCACGAGAAGTACGGTGAAGCATACGCTGCCGTGAAGATCCGCCAAGGCAAATTGCAAGAAGGGGCCCAAGACGCCCATGAAGCGATCCGCCCAACGTCGACCTTGCGTACGCCTGAAAGTTTGGAAAAGGTGTTAGACAAAGACCAAATGAAGTTGTACCGCTTGATTTGGAGCCGCTTTGTCGCTTCTGAAATGACCCCTGCTGTGATCGATACTGTCGCGGTCACCATCGACCAAAACGGGGCGACCTTCCATGCCAATGGGAGCCAAACCAAATTCCCTGGTTTCACCACGCTGTATGTGTCCAGTCGCGACGCTGATCAAAAAGACAACTTGTTGCCAGATCTTGAAGTTGGCGATCATGTGACCTTGGTCAAAACCGATCCGTCGCAACATTTCACGCAGCCACCAGCGCGTTATTCTGAAGCCAACTTAGTTAAAGCCTTGGAAGAAAATGGCGTCGGCCGGCCATCCACTTATGCGCCAACGATTGAAACCATTCAAAAGCGCTACTATGTGAAGCTCAATGCGCGGCGGTTTGAACCAACGGAGCTTGGCGAAATCGTCAACTCACTGATTTGCGAATTCTTCCCAGATATCGTGGACATTAAGTTCACGGCGTCTGTCGAAGGGGAACTCGACTCGATCGAAGCCGGCGAAATGCCTTGGGTCAAAGTCATCGATCAGTTCTATCATCCTTTTGAAAAAGAATTGAAGCATGCCGAAGCAGGCATTGAAAAAATTCAAATCAAAGATGAACCAGCGGGCTTTAACTGCGACATTTGTGGGGCGCCAATGGTCATCAAATTAGGGCGTTACGGCAAGTTCTATGCTTGTTCACGCTTCCCCGATTGCCGCAATACCAAAGCAATCGTCAAAGAAATTGGCGTGATTTGCCCACAATGCCACAAAGGCCAAATCGTGGAACGCAAATCCAAGAAAAACCGGATCTTCTATGGCTGTGATCGTTATCCAGAATGTGATTTCGTGTCTTGGGACAAGCCAGTCGGTCGCAACTGTCCAAAGTGTGACCACTACTTGATTGAAAAGAAATCCCGCGGCGGCAAGCAAGTGCTTTGTCCAAATGGTGATTACGCCGAAGCCGTGCAAAAATAAACCCAGTGCGTTTGACTGCGGGCTTAGCCGACCAGATCGCCTAGTCTCACCATTTGACCCGGGCTGTGGTCGAATGGTGAGACGTAGCGAGATGTGTTGGCGTTGCAGTCAAAAAGCACGACGACCCAGTACGTTTCTTGGCGAACTTAGTTGAACAGGTAGCCTAGCGTTACGGTTTGACCGTTCTTTGTTCGAGTCGTAATGCGTAGCTAGCTGCTTCAACGTTGCCAAAAAAAAGCACGACGAAAGTAAATGCAAGTTTTAAACACAGGGACCATCTGAAAAGGTGCGCCCCGTGTTTTTGAATCAAGAAGAAAGCGTTATACTAATTTTAAGTACCAACAAGGAGGAACCTCATATGCCTATTGTAAACGTCGTCGGTGCCGGTTTAGCCGGGGCTGAAGCCGCTTGGCAAATCGCCAACGCTGGTGTGGAAGTGAATTTATATGAAATGCGTCCCGTTGCCACCACGCCTGCACACCACACCGCCAACTTTGCGGAACTGGTGTGTACCAACTCCTTGCGGGCCAATCAAATCACCAATGCCGTGGGGTTATTAAAAGAAGAAATGCGCCGCTTGAACTCGGTGATCATGACTGCCGCCGATGCCAATGCCGTACCTGCGGGTGGGGCCTTGGCAGTGGATCGGGAACCTTTTTCCCAAGCGGTGACGGAAAAACTGCGCGAACATCCTTTAGTCCATGTGATCAATGAAGAACTCACGAACTTTCCTGAAGGGATCACGGTGGTGGCCACTGGCCCGTTAACGGCGGCAGGCTTAGCGGATAAAATTGCTGAACTCAATGGTGCTGAAGGGCTGCACTTCTTTGATGCCGCCGCCCCGATCATCGATGCCAATTCGATCGACATGGACATCGTCTATAAAAAGTCACGCTATGACAAAGGCGAAGCAGCCTACTTGAACTGTCCAATGACCAAAGATGAATATTTTGCTTTCCAGGACGCCTTGGTGCATGCCGAAGTGGCGCAAGGGCATGACTTTGAAAAGATGACCGTGTTTGAAGGCTGCATGCCGATTGAAGTGATGGCAGCACGTGGGGCGCAGACCATGCTGTTTGGTCCGCTGAAGCCGGTGGGGTTGGCTGATCCGCGGACTGGGCGCGATCCATATGCGGTGGTACAATTGCGCCAAGATAATGCGGCGGCGAGCTTGTTTAACATTGTCGGTTTTCAAACGCACTTGAAGTGGGGCGAACAAAAGCGCATTTTCCGCATGATCCCAGGGTTGGAAAATGCGGAAATCGTGCGCTACGGGGTGATGCATCGCAACACTTACATGAATTCGCCACGCGTGCTTGAAGCGACTTATCAAAGTAAGTTGAGGACTGGTTTGTTCTTCGCTGGTCAAATGACTGGGGTGGAAGGTTACGTCGAATCTGCGGCCAGTGGTTTGATCGCTGGACGCAATGCGGCGCGCATGGCATTAGGCCAAGACTTGTTAACCTTCCCCAAAGCCACCCAAATTGGGGCGATGGCCCAATATATCACCAACGCGTCGCCGCAACACTTCCAACCGATGAATGCCAACTTTGGGATCATGCCAGGTTTGCCTGGGCGGATCAAAAATAAACTCGAACGCAATCAGGCGATTGCTGATCGAGCGTTAGAAAAATTAGCCGAATTTACGGCGGAAGCTTAAAATCATGAGCCGATCAAAAAGCAGGTCCAACACCCAGTTGGGGAGGTTGAACCTGCTATTATTTTGTGGCACAACAAATCCACGAAACAGTCGCCTATTTCGTGGACCGGTGGCTTTAACGCCGATTTGATTACGTTCGTGCAGTTCGCTAACAACTCAAGGACGTTGCTGCGGGCCTTGGGATCTTAACCCTCAACCGCGTTAGGCGCTAATCAGCTTTGCACTGCCTTTCGCACACAGACGTCGCCTTGCTTCCCATGTCACCATGAGGTTACTACTCCCGGCGGTAACTGTGATTGAGTCCAC
>CAKRHU010000215.1 GCA_934339215.1 uncultured Lacticaseibacillus sp. | reverse complement strand
CGATGCCGGACAGCAACAGTCATTTGGACAAATAAAAACACGACCTTGCAGCTTGCAAAATCGTGCGGAAAAGTGGAATTTCTTCTCCTCAGATCAACCACCTCTGAGGAAAATCTTTCTCAGACATGGACGCAAGCCAATACGCGTCCATGCCAGCATGGACGCTATCTGAAAAAGAAAAAATTAAATTGAAAGTGGTTGATTAACATTTGAAGTTCCTCGCTCATTAGAATAATCTCATTAAACCACACTCACGCAACGGCGTCAATGTGATCAGAAGTAATCGGAGAAGTATGGCTCTTCCATAGGAATGATGCTTTCCAAATTCTTTAACGCGGCTTTAGACGCATGCAAGCGTTCGATGCGCGCCAAGTATGACGGTCGGCGGTAACTCATTAGCATCGTGGTCAAAGTTTGGATGTCGACATCCACAGCCTCGCCAACTGGGCGATTGGTGACTTCGACTTCCCCTTTTTCATTCCACCATAAGCCAAACGTCTTATTGTTCCACTCGGCTAAGGGATCCGTGACGTTGAAATGCACCGGCTTGCCAGGTTCCGTGAATGGATATTCTTTCAAGAATTCGGCCACATCCACGATCCGCGCCATGAAGTAAGGGTGGATGGTTTGTTTGATGTCACCATCAGACAACAGAAAGTGCAGGGGTTCATTTTTGTAAATATTGCCACGGACGTGTTCCACCATGGAAAAATGCGCTGACACGAAATTCCACAAGCCGACGCGGGCTTCTTGCGTGTTGTACACCATTTCTTTAATATGGAAAACTTCATTGGCGATCCAATACAGCACATAGCCTTGCGGTTGGTCTTGGGCATCATAATAAACGCCGGCGATGCGCTCTTCTTCATTTTCCCAGCGCCAGTATTCATCCCAGTTCAGCTGATTGCGGATCATCGCGCCGTGATTGTGCAAGGCATACGTTTGATACGTGGAGATCACATCCGGGTCATCGATTTCCAAGCGTTCCACATGGCCTGGTGTGGGTTGTGGTTTCGGCAGTTGCGTATCTTTGACGTCAAAAGTCAAATGATCCGACATGATCTCCCAACCTTTTTTGCGGTAAAACGGGATCGAATAAGGATAAAGATAAGAGATCCACTGTTTATGCGCGCGCATGTGTTGTAAGGCTAGGCGGATCAAGTCATGCATCAAACCATGCCCGGCGTATTCAGGGTAAGTTCCCACCCCAGTTAAGCCGCCCATGTTGACTTGTTTGCCATGGAGGTTCACGGTACAAGGGTAAATGGCCAACTGTGAAATCAATTGGTCATCATGAAACCAGCCGATCACATCAGATTTTTCCAGCACGGGGCGCTTGGCGCGTTCCAGCTCGCCTTCTTCATAACCTGATTCTTCGACTTCTTTGGCGGTCACTTGAAAAACATATGCCAACAAGTCGTTAAACTGTTCCAAATACTCTAATGTCACCGGTTTAATGGTCAGTTCTTTGCGTATATTATTGTCATCCATTTCGAAAAATTACTCCTTATGGGGTATTACGGGGTCAACTGTGGCAAAATCCATTGGCTTTACATTCGCCATGCCGATCATTGGATCGATGGTTTGGCTTTGGATGAGCGCTTCAGTCAATACAAATACTTTTGGTTCGTTATCACTCTCTTCATTGTCCGATAGCGAATCGTTTGTGTCAATCGGTGTCATGACGGCTTGTAAGCGCGCCACTAAACTGGTTTTACGGTTATCAGCCACTGCTTGGACTGCAAGTTCAAACGCGCGAGGATCGCCCATCAATACCAAAGACTGACTCGCCCTCGTGACTGCTGTATACAACAAGTTTCGCCGGAGCATGCGCTTAGACGCCAAGGTCAGCGGTAAAATCACCAAATCAAATTCGCTGCCTTGGGCTTTATGAATCGACGTGGCATAAGCTAAGGTGAACTTGGCAAAATCACTGCGGGTATAAGTGATCTCCGTTGAATCAAAGTCGATGATCAACTCATCGGTTTTGGATTCGGCTTCTTTTGCTGGCGTAATGCCGATCACCCGCCCGATTTCACCGTTGAACACTTGTTGTTCCGGGTTATTCACCAGCTGCAAAATCTTGTCGCCGATGCGATACGTCCGCTCGCCAAAGGACACTTCTTTAGAACGGTCAGACTTTTTGGGATTGACGATGTTTTGCAATAAGGCGTTGAGCTGATCGATGCCGCCAGCGCCACGGTACATTGGGGCTAAAACCTGCATATCATTGAGATCAAATTTTTGCGCAGCTTTGGCCACGACTTGACCGACCACTGCCGCCAGTTGGTTAGGTGGGCACAAAATAAAACTGCGGTCAGCTTTTTGTTGTTGCCAATCCGCCGGCAATTGCCCCATATTGATGGCATGGGCCAAGTCGATGATCGACGACTGCGAATCTTGACGGTGAATATGCGTCAGCTCTTGGGCTGGCAAGCAGCGAGCCCGCAATAGATCAGCGAATACTTGGCCAGGGCCGACACTGGGTAATTGATCTTTATCGCCAACTAAAATCAAGCGAATCCCAGGATGTAGCGACATCAACAAAGTGCGGAACAAATAAGTATCCACCATCGACATTTCATCGACGATCAATAACCCATCAGGTAATTCTTTGGGCTCATATTCATCAGAGTCGATGGTCAAGCCGAGCAACCGGTGAATCGTGCTAGCAGGCAAGCCAGTGGTTTCCGTCATGCGCTTGGCGGCGCGACCAGTCGGCGCGGCTAACATGATCGGAAAGGGTTCGTCTTTATAGGTATTGATATCAAGTGATAAGGCGTTGATTTCCGCATATGTCCGCACGATCCCATTGACCACCGTAGTTTTCCCCGTCCCAGGTCCCCCAGTCAACGCAAAGATGCCTGATTGCATCGCGGTGACGATGGCATGACGCTGGGTGTCATCATAGGTGATGTCGGCGGCTTTTTGAACATCTTTCAACGCTTTTTGAATCGCTTTGTCGCTAGGTTTTTCAACATCTTGGTCGAGTTGCTTCAAGCGATTGGCGATTTCAAATTCAGCATCATACAAGCGCTTAGGGTAAATGCGTTGGGCTTCTGACATGATTTTATTGCTTTTGCGCAAGGCAATCACCGCATTGGCAACATCGTCTGGCGTGATTTCCACATTGCGCGCCCCTTCAAGCATGCCGATGGTCGCGTCTAACAATACTGGCAATTCGACATACGTGTCCCCTTCGCCTTCCGTTTGGTTGGTCAAAGTTTCCATCACCGCCCCTTGAATGCGAATTGGCGCATCTGGCGCGATGTTCATATGCGTGGCGATGGCATCAGCGCGCTTAAAGCCAATGCCGTCAACATCAGCGATCAGGCGATAAGGGTTTTCTTGGATCACATCCAACGCATCGGTATCATATAAGGCATAAATCTTAGCCGCCATGTTGGCCGTAAAGCCGAAATCATTTAAGCCGATGATGACTTGTTCCATCCCGAGGTTGGCTTTAAGGTTATCGACTAAAGTCTTTTGGCGGTCAGGTTTGAGCTTTAATGGCGTCAGCACGCTTGGATCTTTCAAGATCTTATCGATGGCATTGACGCCCAGTTCATCCACAATGCGCTCGGCGGTTTTCTTACCGATACCCGGAAATTTCTCCGAACTTAAATAGCCAATCAGCCCGGCTTTACCAGAAGGCTTTTCGACTTGATAGTTATCCGCAGCAAATTGTTGGCCATATTTGGGATGGGTGACCAGTTTCCCCACGAAATGGTAGGTTTCATCTTCCTTGACATCCCCAAACGAGCCGGTCACCACAATTTCTGGCTCCAACCAAGTGAGGTTGGTTTTGGTGATCGTAATCAATAAGATCTTAAAAAAGCTGGTCGGGCTTTGGAAAAAAATGCTTTTGACCCGGCCGGTGACGCTTTGTGGC
>CAKRHU010000214.1 GCA_934339215.1 uncultured Lacticaseibacillus sp. | reverse complement strand
CCACTTGTGAATCCATGTCCAAGTGAATACCAGCTTGTTGCCACACAGCGCGCGGTGGTAATAGGCGTTTCAACCCCGCCAAGCTGGTGACAATAATGCCGGCTTCGCCTTTTTGCAGCCAATTCAGCGTATTGATGCGGGTGTTTTTGGTGTCAGGAGAAGAAACCGCCACTTCTGCGGCTAACACATCTTCAACTGGAAAGGCCCAAACTTTTTCTTCACCGACCAAGTCCCCAAGATCAGCGACTAACTCTTCGGCATGATAGCGATTGTCTTCGATCACTACCAATTGGCGATCGAGTTGCCGCAAAGCCGTGGCCAACATCAACGTCTTGGCACTGCCGTTTAACCCAGTCACCAAATGCCGACCAGCGTTGAGTTGCGGCCAAAGCTTTTGCAAGGCGGGTTCTTGGTTGAATAAGTCGATCAGGTCCATGGATTCACCTCCATCATCTTTTGTTTCTATATATAGTTTATTTCATAGCAAGTTTGAAGCGTTCGGTCAAAGCTTGACGGAAACTTCAAGATCAGTTGTATTGATTCATCAATTGATCAAAGCTGGTCCCATGGATCCAATCGACTAACGCATCTTGCAACTTGTCGATGCCGTTAGCCACAGCAATGGCGTCATCACCTTTAAATGGCGTAAGCACCCAATCGACCACGCGTTGTTTAGCCGGATGTTGGATCCCGATTTTGGCGCGCTGGAAATCAGCGGTCCCAAGTACGGCGATGATCGACTTGATCCCATTGTGCCCACCAGCTGAACCACGCGGCCGCAAACGCAAGCGGCCCATGGTCATGTCCATATCATCTTGGATGATGAAGATCTCAGATTGTTCAAAGCGATAAAAGGCTTTGAGTTGGCCGACTGCCCGCCCTGAGTCGTTCATAAAGGTCACAGGCTTGACCAGCATCACTTTTTCGCCATCGACAAAGCCGGTGCCAGTCAGCGCATCAAATTCATGCTTGGTCACCGGAATATCCAAGCGCTTGGATAATTCATCAATGGCCATAAAGCCGATATTGTGTTTGGTTTTAGCGTATTTACTGCCTGGATTGCCCAGGCCGACGATCATTTTCAAAATGTTCCTCCATATTTAAACGCAAAAATGGCCGGAAAGAATTTTTTCCGACGTGCGTCTCGATTATAGCACAAAGGCCGATTTCACGGCTTGTACTACAGTTTTTAAGTTTTTATTAGCACAGGCCATGAAAAGGCATACAATCTTTGTGAAAATAAGCACGTGAAATCCCTTACTTCACCGTGTCGACAAAGCTAGTCACGTTCACAAAAAGGCGCAACGGCGGCCGCCAGCGGTTTTGTAAGATTCATATGAGAAATGAAAAAAGCCAGTGAAAAGTCGTGCACACAAGAATAATTGTGATATACTAACAGATGAATTGCATGATTGCAAATAAGAAAGGATGGTATCACCGTGGCAAACACTCAAACAGATCACCAAAAAGTTATTCTTGTTGGTGATGGTGCCGTTGGTTCCAGTTACGCCTACGCAATGGTATTGCAAGGCATCGCCCAAGAAATCGGGATCGTTGACATTTTTAAGGACAAGACGAAAGGTGACGCGATCGATTTAAGCAACGCGCTCCCATTCACAACTCCTAAGACGATCTACTCCGCTGAATATTCCGACGCTAAGGATGCTGACCTTGTTGTCATCACCGCTGGCGCCCCACAAAAGCCAGGCGAAACTCGCCTCGACTTGGTTAACAAGAACTTGAAGATCTTGAAGTCCATCGTTGACCCAATCGTTGAATCCGGCTTTAACGGGATCTTCTTGGTCGCTGCTAACCCAGTTGACATTTTGACCTATGCTACTTGGAAGCTTTCTGGTTTCCCTAAGAACCGCGTTGTTGGTTCTGGTACTTCCTTGGACACTGCTCGTTTCCGTCAATCCATTGCTGAAATGGTTGGCGTTGACGCCCGTTCCGTCCATGCTTACATCATGGGTGAACATGGTGATACTGAATTCCCTGTTTGGTCTCACGCTAACATCGGCGGCATCAAGATCTCTGAATGGGTTAAGTCTCACCCAGAAATCGATGAATCCAAGCTTGTCGACATGTTCGAAAACGTCCGTGACGCCGCTTACGAAATCATCAAGCTCAAGGGTGCGACCTTCTATGGTATCGCTACTGCCTTGGCTCGTATCTCCAAAGCGATCCTCTCTGACGAAAACGCCGTATTGCCACTTTCCGTTTACATGGAAGGCCAATATGGTCAAAACGACATCTACATCGGTTCCCCTGCTGTGATCAACCGCAATGGTATCCAAAACATTTTGGAAATTCCTTTGACTGACCACGAACAAGAATCCATGGATGCCTCCGCTAAGCAATTGAAGAAGATCATCACTGATGCCTTCGCTGCTAACGACATCGAAACTCGTCAGTAATCTCTGACTGGTTGAACGCCTACTCCTATGAGTGGGCGTTTTTGTTTTGCCTGCTTCCTGCCTTTGACACGTTGATCTGAGGGCTCCGGTCAAAAGCGTTACGGCGGGCTGGTCATGGAACGCAATGTCGCTCGTCGGAGCTAACTTGGATAATTCGCTTCGCTCATTATTCAAGTGGATCTCCTTCTCGCTGGGCCCTAAGCGGTAAACCGCTAAGAGCCCCACGGCTGATGACCAGCCCGCCTTCACGCTTTTGACCTCCGCCCTCAGATTTTCTCGATTGTCGCCAACTCGCCATGCCATCATCCATTCATTGTTGGCAATCAACCGCCCGCTTATTTATGCAATCTTGCTGTTGATTCTGTGATTGATGGCGGTTTGAAATTCGCACTGTCAAAGACTTTTACTAAGTCATGATGAACCAATTTCAAATCGTAAATTCCCGACAAAAAGCCGCGCACAATCGTTGGTGTCGGGTAACGGATGTGGTATGATTAGATTAGAAAGTTTTAATATTCCCAAAACGGCTTCATGGAGGTTACTATCATGTTAATCAAGTCCCTGGTACTCAAGAAGGAATTCCTGACCACCGTGAAAGAGACTGTCACCTTGGAAGAAGCGTTGAAGGTGCTGGAAGATTCCGGCTTCCGATGCGTCCCGATCCTCGATGAAAGCGGGCAGATCTTCCGCGGCAACATCTATAAGATGCATATTTATCGGCACAAGTCCCAAGGTGGCGACATGAGTCTTCCAGTCACCTACCTCTTGAAAAATGCCACCAAGACGATTCCAGTTAATGCGCCTTTCTTCAAAGTCTTTTTCAACATTAAAGACTTGCCATATATCTCAGTGCTCGACGAAAATGCCAACTTCTATGGCATTTTGACCCACTCGGCTTTGCTGTCCATGTTGAGTGAATCTTGGCACGTCGATGTCGGCTCTTACGTGTTGACGGTGATGTCTTCAGGCGGTCCTCAAGGGCGCGGCGACTTGGCAGCGATGAGCAAAATCTTGGCGAAGTATACCGATTTGGCCAGTGCCATCACCTTGGATGCTAAAGGTGGCGAGTTCATTCGTCGGACGTTGTTCACCTTGCCCGCTGGCACCGATGAAAACACCTTAAACACCGTGGTGGCCAAGCTTGAAAAGAAAGGCTACCGTGTCGTTGAAATCGATGACTTGCAATCTGGCTTACCATTGCGGGTCGACGAAGAAGCTTAATTGATTGATCGCTAACTGCTGGTCAGTTGGCGATTTTTTTGAACCGAAAAAAGTTTTTGATCACTGGCTTCGCCTAAACGTGACAATATCAACCACTGTGACCACTCTTTCGCTTATTTAGGAAAAACTTTTATAAAGAATCGGTCTTGTCACGGTACCGTGTCGGTGTTACACTTGTGGAGAATTCTAGGAGGAGTGAGTGGCTTAGCGCAGGTCACCCGTACCACTTCGCGACGGGCGGAAGTGCCCGCTAAACTA
>CAKRHU010000213.1 GCA_934339215.1 uncultured Lacticaseibacillus sp. | reverse complement strand
CTCAAGGTCCACGCCCCTTGCATCAGGCGTTTCATTTGGGGATTTTGCATATCAAACCTCGATTGGGGATGTGTTTGGCGCAACGATGGCTTGCATCGCCTGACAAAAGGCGATCAATTCATTTAACCAGTCTGCAGGCTGCATAGTTTTCGGCACCGTCAAGGACACTTTCATTTTGGCCGCGTCTGCTGCCACGCGCGCTTTCAACGTGGTCGCTTTCAGCGCTTTGAAAATTTCCACGCCTGCCAGTTTTTCGCTAGCAGATGGCGACATGGTCAATACCAAAGTCTGCCCATTTTGCGTGATTTTCTCAACTAGTGCGGCATCGGCGAACTGTTTCATATGCGTGATGGCCAATAAGTTCTCGACTGGCTTTGGATAATCCCCGAAGCGATCGATCAAATCATCTTGAATTTCATTGAGCTGATCATCATTGTTCGCTTCGCGCAGACGCTTGTACAATTCGATCTTTTGGCGGGAATCGCTGACGTAATCAGTTGGCAAGTAAGCTTCCAGATCCAAATCGACTTCCGTATCTAAGTGCTTGGGCTTGGCGTTGCCTTGTTTGGCAGCAACGGCTTCGTTAAGCATTTGCGTATACAAATCGTAACCAACTGAATCGATAAACCCGTGTTGTTGAGAACCTAATAAGTTCCCCGCCCCACGAATCGACAGATCCCGCATCGCGATTTTAAAACCAGCACCTAGTTCAGTGAAATCGCGGATCGCTTGCAGGCGTTTTTCAGCGACTTCAGTCAACACTTTATCTGGTTGATACATGAAATAGGCATAAGCCACCCGACTAGAGCGCCCGATGCGCCCGCGTAATTGATACAACTGAGATAACCCGTAGCGGTCGGTATGTTCAATGATCAAGGTGTTGACGTTTGGCATATCCACACCGGTTTCAATGATGGTCGTGGTGACCAGCACATCATAAGCCCCGTGCAAAAAGTCATAAATAACATTTTCCAATTGGGTTTCTGTCATTTGACCATGCGCATAAGCGACTGTGGCATTCGGCACAAGTTGTTCGATTTGCGCGACGGTTTGTTCAATGTCTTCCACGCGGTTGTGCAAATAAAAGACTTGCCCGCCGCGTTCCAGTTCGCGTTCGATCGCTGAGCGAATGGTCCCACCGTTTTGTTCCATCACAAAGGTTTGAATCGGGTAGCGGTTAGTCGGCGGTGTTTCGATCACTGATAAGTCGCGCACGCCTAACATCGACATGTTCAACGTCCGCGGAATCGGAGTGGCAGTCAAGGTCAACACATCGACGTTGGCTTTGAGTTCCTTGAGCTTTTCTTTGTGCTTGACGCCAAAGCGCTGCTCTTCATCGACGATCAGCAAGCCGAGATCTTTGTAGTGGACATCTTTGGACAAGAGCCGATGCGTACCCACCACAATATCGACTTCGCCTGATGCTAAGCCTTTCAGGGTTTCTTTGCTTTGGGCTGGCGTTCTGAAGCGTGACAGCATCGCCACATTAATGGGGAAATCAGCAAAGCGATCACTCATCGTGTCAAAATGCTGTTGGGCTAAAATCGTGGTCGGCACTAACAAGGCCACTTGTTTACCGTTTTCAACGGCTTTAAAGGCCGCGCGCAAGGCCACTTCAGTTTTCCCAAAGCCGACATCACCGACTAATAAGCGGTCCATCGGGCGCGGCTTTTCCATGTCTTGTTTGATTTCTTTAACTGAACGCAATTGATCCGCGGTTTCTGGATAAGCGAATTCCCCTTCAAACTGCTTTTGCAAGTCATCATCTGGGGCAAAGGCAAAACCAGGTTCAGCTTCACGCTCAGCGTATAGTTTGATCAAATCATCAGCGATGTCTTCAATTTTAGCCGCGACTTTACGCTTAGTTTTTTGCCATTCAGCACCACCAAGCTTATTGATTTTCGGTTTCTTGCCATCAGCGGCGACATATTTTTGGACCATGTTGAGCTGACTGACGGGAATAAACAGCTGATCACCTTTTTGATAAACGATGGTGATGTAATCTTTGTGTACGCCATCGACGACCAACGTTTGCATGCCAGTATATTGACCGATCCCGTGATTGACATGCACCACATAATCGCCTGGCACCAGTTCGGTGTATGAACGCAAACGTTCCGCATTGGCTAAAGTTTGATGCCGCGCTTTGCGATGCGTTTTGGTGTTGAACAGTTCATGGGCGGTGACCACGACCAGCTTTAAGTCTGGGAGTTCAAAGCCGTTTTGCAAATTGCCGGCGACGAGTTGTTGCGTCTTTGCCAACAGATCCGCTTTCGGGCTGATCACGGTATCCACTTCAAAGTCACGCAAATTGCCCGCAAGTTTTTCCAGGCGGGTTTGTTCTGGCACCAGATAAACCACGGTCATGCCTTGTTTGCGCCAACGATCAGCTTCTGTTTTCAACAATGGCATTTGGCTAAAGAACTGCTGGATATTGCGCGATACGATATTCGTCAAGCTGGTCAAGCGCAAATTCCCCATGCCTTTTTGAAACAGGCTCAAGTATAAATGTGCATGGCTATCATCATGATCAAAGCTTTGAATCGTGGGATTTGGCTGGTCAGGTAATAAACGGCCTTCTGATTGCAGTCCACCATACCAAGCCGTGGTTTCTTCCACCAAATTCACATCAGCGTCAAGCAACCGGGTGTAATCATCAAACACCACCAACGCATCGGCTTGCGCATAATCACACAACTGCTCCGCGTCTGGATATAAACTTGGCATGTACAACGCCAATTGATCCACCGTTTCGCCTTGAGCGAGTTGTTCGGCTGTCGCAATAATGCCCTTGGTCAAAGCTTCTTTGTTGACTTTAGACTTGGCGACTTTCTTGGCGGCTTTGGCTTCTTCTAACAAACGCTCGCCGGCCGCTGTTAACACCTCACGACTAGCGATCAAATCCGTTGCCGGTGGAATGTCGATGTCATTGAGCTGGCGAATACTGCGCTGCGTGCGCATATCAAAACGCCGAATTGAATCCACATCAGTATCAAATAATTCGATGCGTACCGGATCATCAGCGTTTAATGGATACACATCGATGATGCCGCCACGAATCGCAAATTGCCCAGGCACGCCGACTAAGCTGTCTCGGGTATAACCCGCATCGATCAATTGTTGGGTGAGTTGTGGCAAATCCACTTGTGAATCCATGTCCAAGTGAATACCAGCTTGTTGCCACACAGCGCGCGGTGGTAATAGGCGTTTCAACCCGGCTAGGCTGGTGACAATAATGCCGGCTTCGCCTTTTTGCAACCAGTTCAAGGTATTGATGCGGGTATTTTTGGTATCTGGAGAAGAAACCGCCACTTCTGCGGCTAAAACATCTTCCACCGGAAACGCCCAAACTTTGTCCTCGCCCACCAAGTCCCCAAGATCGGCGACTAATTCTTCGGCGTGATAGCGATTGTCTTCGATCACCACCAGTTGACGATCGAGTTGCCGCAAAGCCGTGGCCAACATCAACGTCTTGGCACTGCCGTTTAAGCCCGTCACTAAATGCCGACCAGCATTGAGCTGGGGCCAGAGTTTCTGCAGCGCTGGTTCTTGGTTGAATAAATCGATCAGGTCCATGGATTCACCTCCGTCGTTTTTTGTTTCTATATATATAGTTTATTTCATATCAAGTTTGAAGTATTCAGCGCAAAGCTTGATGGAAACTTCAAGATCAGTTGTATTGATTCATCAATTGATCAAAGCTGACGCCATGGATCCAATCGACTAACGCATCTTGTAGTTTGTCGATCCCGTTGGCCACGGCAATCGCGTCAGCACCTTTAAAAGGCGTCAGCACCCAGTCGACGACGCGTTGTTTGGCCGGATGTTGGATCCCGATTTTAGCCCGCTGAAAATCTGCGGTGCCCAAAACGGCGATGATCGACTTGATCCCGTTGTGCCCACCAGCTGAACCACG
>CAKRHU010000212.1 GCA_934339215.1 uncultured Lacticaseibacillus sp. | reverse complement strand
GCACGCGCGCAGTGCTGAATTGGTGCCATTGCGACTGAAAAGTTTGGGGGTGGCCCCGGCTTTAGTGGATGCCGCCATTGTGGCGAGCGCTTCAGTTGAGTTGGTGTTTGAACCAGTCCCACATGCGCACGTGGAATTGGTGAATTGGAAAGAAGGGGTGATCGATGAAAAAAGTCAACTTGGCTGATCAATTACGTTTTTGTCGGTTGGTCGCAGAGCTATTGAATGCTGGTTTTAGTTTGAATCAAGCGCTGGTGTATTTAACCGCCGCAATGCCCAAAAATAAGTTGCAGTGGACGACTTTGCAAAATCAATTGGCCGCAGGGATAGAGCTGGCGCCAAGTTTGCAGACCGCACACTTTCATCCGTTGATCATCCAGCAAGTGACGCTGGCCCAACAACATGGTCAATTAGGTGAAAGCTTGAGTCATGCGGCGGCGTATTTGCAACTGCAAGTCGCTAATCGCCGTAAACTCAAACAATTGTTAGTGTATCCCAGCATTTTGATGGTGTTATTGGTGAGCTTGCAACTGGTTTTATGGCTTGGCATCTTGCCGAGTTTGCAGATGCAAGCAACGGTGACTAATTGGTGGCCACTGGTGGCAGTGCTCAGTGTGTTGTTGTTAGCGTTTGGAAGCTGGTTTGGTTTGCGGCGTCTGCCCCCCACGACCCGTTATCGTTTGAGTCAAGTACTGCCAGTTGTGCGTGGCTTAGTGAATGACTATTATCAATATCAATTTGCGGTCGGCGCGAGTCATTTTCTGGCAGCGGGTTTGGCGTTGAGTGCTTATTGCGAGCTGTTAGCTGGACTTTCAGACAGTGTGTTGGCCCACACTGGGCAAGCGGTTGCAACGGCACTAGCCGCAGGCGCACCACCAGAAAAGGCACTGCAGCAACGTTTGATCTATCCACCGATTGCTGAGTTGATTGGGCTAGGACAAGAACAAACGTTGGTGGCTCATGGGGTTGATTTGTTTGCGCAAGCGCTTTTCGCCCGCTTGGTGCAACGTTTTGAACAAATGATGGCGCTAGTCCAGCCGGTATTATTTTTAGTGATCGGCGTGCAAATCGTGTTGGTGTATATGGGGATGTTGGGCCCACTTTATAACAGCATTAATCATTATTAATGGGGAGAATAAAAATGAAATATCGTCGGAAGAAAGGCTTCACTTTAATTGAAGTGTTGGCTGCATTAGGCATCATTATTGTCCTGACGTTAACGTTAGTGGTGACCATTCGCGCGCAACTCCAAAAAGCGAATGAAGAAAATCTCAAATCAGTCGCTGCCGCGATGAATATGCAAATTGCTGTGGCCTATGAACAGGTGGGCCGCAATCTAAACGACTTTGCGTCGACCGCCAGCTTACAAGCCGCCGGGATCATCACTGCGGAGCAAGCCAAACAAGCTAGCAGTATGACCTTGTCTCATGGCACGCCGCCTGAGTATTCAGCGAAATGAAAAAAGTTGGTTTTACCTTAGTCGAGCTATTGGTAGCCTTGGCCATTACCCTCAGCACCTTAGTGGCGACGGTCACTTTCGGTCGACAGTGGTGGCAACGCCAACAAGAGCAACAATTTTTTGCTGATTTTCAGCGAGATTGGGCCCAATTGCGGCAAATGGCGATCAGCGACCACGTCGAAGTTGAAGTGAAATGGGATTATGACAATCAGCGGTTTTGGTTTGGCACAATTAAGCGAGCTGGCAAAGCTTATATTTATCGTCCTAAGACATTAGGCATGAAATTGCCCAACAAAGATAGTCAATGGAGCATGACGTATTCTGGTGGAAACTTTACTGCGATTCAAACATTGATTTTTTATCCCGCGGACATTAAGCGACAAGTCAGATTCACGTGGCAAATGGGATCGGGGGTGTTGTTACGCTACGACGAAAAACGGGACTGATCATCGCTGAACACTTGGCGGCAATCAGTGTCTTGGCTTTGGTGATCGTTTGGCTGGCTGGTATTGTGACCTATTCGCAAACTCAGTTGGCACCATTGCGATTGCGAGTGGAAGCCTATCAAGCGGCCAATGTTGCGCTGGTGAGCGGGGATGATCACGTCGTCATTGCAGGTGTTACTTGGAAAGTGGAGGTGAGTGGCAATGGCGTCAAAGTGGTTAATCCGGCGGTCCATTTTACTCAGACGCTCAGGCGTGACCCTGATTGAAACCTTAGTTGCCTTGGGCTTGTTGATCAGTTTGTTGATGATGTGGCGGCCAGTGGTCCTTGGTATCAGTCGTTTTGCATGGCGGGATGCTGAAGCGTTGGATATCGCAACTTTTGAGCAGGTGACCCAACGGTTAGTGGCATCTGATGATACGGTCATGGTGAAGGATGGCCGCTTGGCGATTGAAAAATTGAATCAGGAAAAAACTGTGAAAAATTATTCTGGCCCAACGGGTGGTCAGCTGGTATATACTAGCGCGGACAATAAAGGGTATGAACCGGTATTGACGCAAGTAAGCGAAGTGAGTTGGGAGCAATTAGCGCTTGGCGTGAAATACACGATCACCATGAAAAGTGGTCGCGTATACGAAGGGGTGATCGTTAGTGGCGAGAAAACGCGGTAGTGCCTTGTTATCGGCGATGCTGATTTTACTGGTCGTGATGTTTTTTTCGTTGGGGATGATGCAACAAATTGCCCAATGGCGGGCAGGCTATCAAAGCTTGCTCACCCATGAAAAAAAGACCTTCAACACTCGTTTTGACGACTGGTCACGTCAACAAAGCACCACCAGCAGTGAATCAAAAGACTAGCTGCTTACAGAAAAACAGCTCTGTATTGAAACACGTGCGCCACTTGAGTAGAATTGAGAAGAAACGAAACGGAGGGTCTCAAGTGGCAAACGAACAATTGAAACAGCTTTATGATGTGTTAGACGATACCACCGCCTGGTTGCACAAAACGCTTGGCAGCACTTATTTGGATGCAGCCATCGAATCCGGCGGAAACTTGATGGCACATACGGTCCACCAAGAAGATGGTTTACCCAGTCAGGCAACCGTTGATAAATTGATGGCAGAATACGAAACCATCGACCTCAGCGACTATTCAGCTGAAGAATTGCGTCAAGCTTTGCAATTGGTTTTGGTGAAAGCCGTGCAAACCGATGGCATCGAGCCGAATAAGCAAGTGACACCAGATGCGATGGCTAGTCTGGCAACTTTTGTGGCGACGACCTTCCATGCCTTTATGCCTGAAACCATGACGGTTGCTGATCCAACTGTCGGCAGTGGGAACTTGTTGTATGCGGTGATGAACCAACTCCATGCCGCTAAAAACATCACGGTCAAAGGCATTGGCATCGATAATGATGACACGCTCTTGGCATTTGCGGATATGAGTGCTGGTTTACAACATCTCGATGTGCAATTATTCCATCAAGATGCCTTAGCTGATTTACCGATCGCCAATGCTGATTTGGTGGTGTCCGATCTGCCAGTGGGCTACTATCCGCTAGATGAACGGGCCAAAACCTTTGAAACTGCGGCAAAATCTGGCCATTCATACGCGCATCATTTGTTGATCGAACAAAGCTTGAAATTGTTAAAACCTGGTAGCTTTGGCTTGTTTTATGTGCCAGCCAATGTGTTCAAGTCCAAAGAAGCAGCTGGCTTGACCGCTTGGATGACTAAAGCGGCGCACTTCCAAGGTTTATTGAACTTACCAGAAAGTTTGTTTGCCGATCCTGCGGCGCAAAAGTCCTTATTGATTTTGCAAAAGCCAGGTGCTGGTACCAAGCAAGCCCAACAAGTTTTGCTGGGGACATTCCCAGACTTGTCTGACCGCAAAGCATTCACTGAGTTTATCGCTAGCGTCCAAGCTTGGGCCAAAGCGAACTTAGCATAGGAGGATCCATGGCAAAAATTCTTGCGATCAATGCCGGCAGTTCAACGCTGAAGTGGCAACTATTTTTAATGCCTGAAGAAAAAGTCTTG
>CAKRHU010000211.1 GCA_934339215.1 uncultured Lacticaseibacillus sp. | reverse complement strand
ATACAAGACACTCACGGTGCTACCACTGCTTAAGGTACCGAGCTGTTTGGCCGAGCTAGAAGCGTATTGGCGCACGTTGACATTGGTCGTGGTGCGGGCAACCTTAGCCGCCGAAGTGGTCGCAGCATCTTCATGCACTAACCAAGAGGCGACCCAGCCGACGCGATTGCCAGCCAAGCGCACTTGATACCATGAATTTTGTTTTTTGAGGATGGTGAGGTTGCCACCTTTTTGCACTTGCCCCATGGTGTTATAAGAAAGCCCTGGGCCTAAGCGCACGTTGACGACACTAGCAGTGACCGTTAACGTGTTGTTATTGGCTAATACCACTGTGGTTGCCGCTGAGATCCCGATCAAAACAGCCAACAGGATCATCAGCGGCCAGCGGTGTAATTGTTTGAATTTCATCGTATCAGTCCTTAATTTTCTGTCATAATTATACCAAATTTTGCCTATGAACACGACACCAATTCAGGCAATTCAAGGATTCCGTTAGATTTTCAGCAAGTGCCAGGCGATCCCGGCGAAAAGCCTTGACAATCACGCATTATCTGGGCTATTCTCAATAAGTAATTAAGACATCCGAGCCATAGAAACTGTAAGAGAGATCGCCTAAGCGAGTCAGAGATGGTGAAAGCTGACAATGATCGACAAGACGCAGTGGAGGCAGAGTTACTCCGGTCGCCACCGTTATGGCGTGAGTTAAATCACAAGGTGGTACCGTGCTTGCACCCTTCGTTCAATCGAGGGGTGTCTTTTTTTACGGATGGACGAAAAAAGGAGATAGTTAGATGAGCTACCAACGACCAAAAGGCACCGCAGATATTCTGCCTGGCCAAAGTGAACTGTGGCAACAAGTTGAAGCGACAGCGCGCGACATTTTGACGCGCTATCGCTACCAAGAGATCCGCACGCCGTTATTTGAAAACGTCGAAGTCTTCTCCCGCTCGGCTGGCGATACTTCAGATATCGTCACCAAAGAAATGTATGTCTTTGACGACAAAGGCGGCCGCACCATGGCGTTGCGTCCAGAAGGGACTGCCGGCGTTGTGCGCGCCTATGTTGAAAACAAATTATACGGACCAGAACATGCCAAGCCGGTGAAGGTCTTTTACATGGGCTCAATGTTCCGCTACGAACGGCCTCAATCTGGGCGTCAACGCGAATTCCATCAAATCGGCGTGGAAGCATTCGGCTCTGAAAGCCCAGTGTTAGACGCCGAAGTGATTTCTTTGGCCAAAGACTTGCTGGAAAGCATGGGTGCCACGAAATTACGCTTTGCGATCAACACATTAGGCGATCCTGATAGTCGCGCGGCTTACCACAAAGCTTTGATCGACTTCTTGACGCCTTTCAAGGATGAATTATCTGAAGATTCTAAGATTCGCTTAGAAAAAAATCCATTGCGGGTTTTAGACTCTAAAGATAAACATGACCAAGAAATCGTGGCCAACGCGCCAAAGATCTTGGACTATTTGACCCCAGAAGCGCAAGCACACTTTGATGCCGTCAAAGCCAACTTGGAAAACCTTGGCATCGAATATGTCGTGGATCCTGATATGGTGCGCGGGTTGGATTATTACAACCACACCATTTTTGAAGTGATGTCAGGCGATCCCGTATTTGGTGGTGGCTATACCACGATTTTAGGCGGCGGACGCTACAACGGCTTAGTTGAAGAACTCGGCGGCCCAGAAACGCCAGGGGTCGGCTTCGGGATGGGTGTTGAACGCTTGATGCTGTTGATGCAAGGCAAACAAAAGCCTAGTGTGTTGCCAGCTTACATTGTCTCAATCGACGAATCCAGCGCGCCAACTACTCTGAAACTCGCCACTGCCATTCGCAAGCAAGGTTATGCCGTGGATATGGATTACTTAGGCCGCAAAGCCAAAGCCCAATTCAAGTCGGCCAACAAAGCCGGTGCTCGCTTAGTGTTGACGTTAGGCGAAAGCGAAATCGCTGATGGCACGGTGCAAGTCAAAGACATGGCGACAGGCGAGCAACAAACGGTTGATCAAAAAGTCGTCATTGAACATTTTGCTAGTTTATACAAAGAAACATTGGAGGATTAATCGTGGCTAAGCGAACTTATTATGCAGGCGACGTCACCGAAGAACATATCGGTGAAACTGTTACCTTAAAAGGTTGGGTGCAAAAGCGCCGCGACCTGGGGAATTTGATTTTTATCGATTTACGCGACCGTGCCGGGATCGTCCAATTGGTATTCTCTCAAGAAATCAATGCCGATGCCTTGGCAGTTGCCGAAGACTTGCGCAGTGAATATGTGATCGAAGCCACCGGATTGGTGCGCGCGCGGGATGCTGCCGCCATCAACAACAAAATGAAAACTGGCCAAGTTGAAGTGGCCATTTCAAATGTGACGGTTTTGAACAAAGCCAAAACGGTACCTTTTGACATCGTCGATGGCGTGAACGCATCTGAAGAAACCAAGCTCAAGTATCGCTACTTGGACTTGCGCCGTCCGGAAATGCAACAAGCCTTGATCACACGCTCCAAGATCATGACCGCAACGCATGCATACTTTGATTCCGAAGGCTTTATCGATGTGGAAACGCCAACTTTGACCGCGTCCACACCAGAAGGGGCCCGCGATTATTTGGTGCCTTCTCGGATCTATCCTGGGAGCTTCTACGCCTTGCCACAATCCCCACAATTGTTTAAACAATTGTTGATGGGTGCCGGCTTTGATCGTTATTATCAAATCGCGCGGTGCTTCCGTGATGAAGACCTGCGTGGCGATCGCCAACCAGAATTCACCCAAATCGATATGGAAACCAGTTTCTTGTCTGCTGAAGAAATCCAAGATCTGACGGAAGGCTTGATCAAAAAGGTCATGAAAGATGTCAAAGGCATCGACGTCAAAACGCCATTCCAACGGATCAACTGGCAAGATGCGATGGACAAGTACGGCTCTGACAAGCCTGACTTGCGCTTCGGCATGGAAATTCAAGATGTCTCTGATTTAGTCAAAGACTCTGATTTCAAAGTCTTCGCAGGCGCTGTTGCCAACGGTGGCCAAGTACGTGCGATCGTCGCACCAGGCGCGGCTGCTGCCTATTCGCGCAAGAAGATCGATGCGCAACAAGACTACATCAAGCGTTTTGGCGCTAAAGGCTTAGCATGGCTGAAAGTTACCGATGATGGCATCACTGGGCCCATTGCCAAGTTCTTTGGCGATGGGGCGGAATTGACTAACGCATTGTCTGCGAAGTCAGGAGACTTGATCTTGTTTGTTGCAGATCAACCAGCTGTCGTGGCGGCATCACTCGGCTACTTGCGGACGCATTTTGGACATGTTTTGAACTTGATCGATGAAAGTCAATTTGCCTTCTGCTGGGTCGTCGATTGGCCATTGTTTGAATTTGATGAAGGGATCGATCGTTGGGTTCCCGCCCACCATCCATTCACCATGCCTAATGTTGAAGATGTGCACTTGCTGGATACCGATCCACACGCGGCACATGCCCAATCTTATGACATCGTGTTGAACGGTTATGAATTAGGCGGCGGCTCGATTCGTATCCACACGCGCGAGATTCAAGAAAAAATGCTTCACGCTTTGGGCTTCACCCCAGAACGTGCCGAAAAAGCCTTTGGTTTCTTATTGAGTGCCTTAGACTTCGGGTTCCCACCGCATGGCGGCTTGGCAATCGGCTTGGACCGTTTTGCAATGCTTTTGACTGGTCGTGACAACATTCGTGATGTCATTGCCTTCCCTAAGAACTCCAAAGCTTCCGAACCGATGACCAAAGCGCCATACCCAGTTGCCGACAAGCAATTGGTTGACCTTGGTATTGAAGTGCGTGCTGGCGTTGATCCTGAACACGAACATGACGACGATCCAGAAGCGTAACCGAAATTGAAAAAAGTCTGACTCTTTTGGGAGTCAGGCTTTTTTGGTTGCTTATGGGTGGCAGTAGGGTAGAATATGCTTAAC
>CAKRHU010000210.1 GCA_934339215.1 uncultured Lacticaseibacillus sp. | reverse complement strand
CTTGTCTTGAAATTTGCCTGAAATAATAGCTGAGCCAGAAACCCGCTGTCTCAACTATTATTTCTGCCACGTTCGATGATTTCGGTTTCTCCACTTTGCTAGTCCACTGGTACCAGATGGCTGGGAATCGCGGGGTGGCAACCTTAATGAAACCTTTAGTATGATCAACCACATCTCAACTTAAGCGTGTTTGATTTGTAAGCTAGGAATATCAATGGAGAAAATATGTGGGTGGAAGCGACTTGGCAAAACGAAGGAAAACTGGACAATTGCCCGTGGTAGTGTAATCAAGTGAAACGCCGATTTGTGGCGGTTCGCGCAGATTTCACCGGCAGAATTTGAAATGAAGTGGTTTTCTTCGGTTCAAATTCTAGGCGAAAGCTCCTCGAACGATCTTTGTTCGAGAGCTGCAGCCGGCCGCACCGGCAACTTGTCCAGTTTTCCGCAGTGGCGCCAAGGCGCTGGAGCCCACAGATTTTCGTGCCGTTAGGCAATTGATATAGCTAACCGGAAGATTAATCATACACCTGCGATGCCGGACGTCGTTTGTGTCATCAAAATAAGATTGATGAACCTCCCAGTCGCTTATTGATGCCTAGTTGATCGATTTAGACAAGCAAAGAGGCCGAGAATGTTCTCGGCCTCAAGTGGTTTAGTCCAAAGACTTCTTTTTCTTCGTCTTACCAGACCAGTTTTGGTAGCCTTTTTTCAGCCAGTTGACTTTTTGGAAACCGGCTTTTTTCAAACGACCAGCGGCACGCACGGATAATTCACCAGCAGCATCATACAAATACACTGGCAAATCTTCACGCAATTCGCCCATACGTTCTTTGATCACGGAATAAGGCATGTTGCGGGCGCCTAAAATATGGCCGGCATCAAAATCCTTTTTCTCACGCAAGTCGATGATTTGGGCTTTGCGCATCGTGGACTCAAATTCATCTGGTTCGATTTCCCCGCCGATGCCTTTCAGCTGAGACTTACGCCACCATAACCACAAATAGTTGGCCGCCCAAGCCACAAGGCCGGCACCAATCAGGATCAATAAAAAACTCATAATATTCAAATTACAGCCTCCTAGTGACGGGCCAAGCTTGCGGCACCGATCACACCGGCAGTATTACCAAGCGTTGCTAAACGTAACTTCGTGGTTTCACGAACGTTAGGGAAAGTGAATTGCTTGAAGTACTTGTCAACGCGGCTCAACAAGAAGTCCCCAGCAGCAGACACGCCGCCACCGATCAAAATGTATTCAGGGTTGAGCATGTTGCCCAAGTTGCCTAAACCTAAACCTAAGAAGTAGCTGACGCGATCCACGATCATCAAAGCCAACTTGTCGCCTTCTTTGGCACAGTCGAAGACGATCTTGGACGAAATGTCATCGCCATCGTCTAAAATCTGCTTCAGTTGGGAATCACCGGCATATTCTTCAGCCATGTCACGCGCCACGCGCACAACACCAGTGGCAGAAGCAACAGTTTCCAAGCAGCCTTTTTTGCCGCAAGTGCACATGTAGCCATCAGGATCAACAGTCACGTGACCGATTTCACCAGCAGAGCCGGCAACCCCGTGCAATAAATGACCATCAGAAATGACCCCAGCACCGATCCCAGTGCCTAACGCAACCAAAGTAACGTTGTCAGAAGCATCGCCAGCGCCTTTCCATTGTTCGCCCATGGCAGCGACGTTGACGTCGTTATCGATGGCAAAAGGAATCCCAGTGGCGGCTTCGATGTCGCGCTTTGGATGTTGCAAGGTCTTCCAGTTTAAGTTGTAAGCGCCAATGACCGTGCCGGCTTTGGTATCGACCGTCCCAGGCGTGCCCATGCCGATGCCTTGAAAATCAGCAGCAGTCATGTTGTACAACTTCAAATGATCTTGGATGGAAGTGATGATATCAGGAATGATATGGGCCCCTTCGTCCAAAATATTGGTATCAATGCTCCAGCGTTGTTGGATCTCACCGTCTTGGGTCAAGATCGCAAATTTGGCGGTGGTGCCGCCTAAATCGACGCCTAATAATTTCTTGTCAGTCATCGTAATCCTCCAGTGGGTTAAATTAATGGGTGTTTGGCTTCTTGTTCATGGGCGTGACGCAACACGATTTTAGCATTGGCATAGGTGTCATCAGGGATCAAGCGCAGTTCATGCAAGCGATCGACTTCAGCGGCAGCCAATTCGATATCCCACAAGCGTTTGCCTAAATGAATATACGTGCCAAAACGTTTTAATAATTGCAACACGTCGTAATACGTGTACATGGTCGGATATAACTGCATTCACTCACCTACCATTCACTTGCAACATGATCAACGCAGCGAGCCCAAACAGCAACACCAAACCTAAAATGATCTGGCGGCTGATCGGTAATCTCCCGAGCTTTGGCGCCCCAACGGTACCAGCGATCAAAAAGCCGCCAACGATCCCGCCGATGTGGCCTGGCAAATCGACGCCAGACATGAATAAATTCATGACCAAGTTGATTGCCGCCAACAACATGAACTGCTGCGCAAGTTGGCGCACCATGGGGTTATCCCGGAAAGCATCGCCTAACATGACGAAAGCCCCCATCAACCCAAATATTGCCGTGCTTGCCCCAGCTGACATTGAATTCGGTGAAAAGGCAAAACTGGCGACGTTGCCGGCAATTGCAGACACCAGATAAATCACCAAAAAGCGCCAATGACCGAAGAACTTTTCACAGATGATGCCCAAGTAATACAACGAAACACCGTTGAGCACCAAATGGGTGATGCCGATGTGCAAAAACGCTGGGGTGATGAAGCGCCACCATTGGCCGGCTAAAATCAAGGGGTTATAACGCGCCCCTAATTCTAGCAAAACCAAATTGTTGTTACTGCCACCGAGCAAAGTTTCCGCAACAAACACCAAGGCTGTGATGATCACTAAACCATAGGTCACAAATGGGGTGTTGTCTAAACGCGTTTTTAAAAACGGGTTATGCATGCGGTCCCTTCTTCCCTTCAAACTCGAACGTTGCCAACAAAAAAACAACAGGCGAACCTGTTGTCGGTGTTAATGCCCGCAAACAAGTACCACTACCCTGTCAGCTTTAACTGACATTCATTCAATAGTGTAGCATTTTTTCAGTCAAATGCCTACCCGTTAATGCTGGTTTGATGCGCACTGTAAGAGCTATCTTTTTTAACGTCATTCATGGAATAATAATCGGCAAACATTTGCTTGGCGATCAATTCATTATAGTTGACGTCTTCATTGGACAAGTTAGGCACGACGACGGCAATGGCGATTTGCGGATTCTTCGCTGGGGCAAAGCCGACGAAACTTAACGTCGTGGTTTCCAATAATTCTGAGTTGGTGTTGGTGGGATCTGACCGGGTAAAGGTTTGCGCCGTCCCAGTTTTACCGGCAACGCCAGGATTTAGCGTATTGAGCATGGTAGCGGTAGTCCAACCGTTAGTCCCATGCACCACTTCCCACATGCCTTGTTTGACCAAGTCGATTTGGGCTTGCGTGTTTGGCACTTTGAGCTGCACTTGCGGCGTAGTGGTCGAAATCGTCGCGCCATTGCTGCCATCGGCTAAGGTTTGAGAAATCGATTTAACAATGTATAGCTTCATGCGATAACCATTGTTGGCCACCGTGGACACATATTGGGCCATTTGCATCAAGGTGTAGGTATCGTAGTTCCCATAAGACAAGTCAAGTGCAGAACCAACGGCTAACGCGCCATTCAAGGTGGTCGAGCCAGTTTGCCCTTTGACTTCGCCTGGCAGATCAACACCGGTGGTTTGGCCTAAACCAAATTCAGAGAAGTAACGCCGCATTTTGGTGAAAATGTTGTTGTCCATCACCATGGAAGTCTTCGGCACGTATTTGGCGTTGCCTTCCTTCATGGCCAAGCGCATCATGTAAATGTTACTGGACACTTCAAGCGCCGTGGTGGCATTCATCGAGCTGAACGTCCCGACTGGATAAACAGATTTCTTGAC
>CAKRHU010000209.1 GCA_934339215.1 uncultured Lacticaseibacillus sp. | reverse complement strand
GGCTTTTCCACTAAGCCACCGCGAGGACCGGGACCATGGCCCATACCACCGTTTGGCCGGCTGGATTGTGCTTTTTCTGCCATTAGGCTTCATCCCCCTCTCGAATTTGTGACTTGATGATTTCTTGATACGTGGTGTTAGAAGCTTTAAGTTCCGCATGCGTCCCACAACCAACCATTTTGCCGTCATCTAACACGACGATGGTGTCAGCGTCGGCAACGGTTGAAACCCGCTGGCCGACAATGACGACCACGCGTTTGGAGATTTGTTCATCGTCACGCAAAGCTTGGCGCAAGTTGGCATCAGTCTTGAAGTCCAACGCTGAGAAGGAATCATCGAAGACATAGATGCTGGCGTCTTTGACTAACGCCCGCGCAATGGCCAACCGTTGACGTTGGCCACCAGAGAAGTTGCCCCCACCTTGTTCGACATGATAATCCAAACCTTCTGGATTTTCGGCAATGAAGTCACGCGATTGGGCAATTTCCAAAGCATGCCAGATTTGGTCATCAGTGGCATCAGGATTCCCATACTTCATGTTGTCGCGCACAGAACCGGAGAACAACACCGCTTTTTGTGGCACAAAGGCGACGGCTTGATGTAAGGCTTTAAGATCCAAATCTTGAACCGGCGTGCCATTGACTTTGACCGCGCCTTTTTCCACATCGTAAAAACGTGGAATCAAGTTGATCATCGTGGTTTTACCAGAACCGGTACCCCCGATGATGGCCAAGGTTTGGCCGGCTTTCATATCGACATCGATGCCAGAAAGCGCGGGCTGTTCAGCGCCATGATAGCGAAAATCGACGTTATCAAATTGTAAGCTTGGGATATCCCCTAAGGCTTTAGGATCAGCTGGTGAATCGATGGGGCTGGATTGATCTAAGACTTCATTGATCCGCACTGCAGAAGCTTGCGCCCGCGGAATGAACATCAAGATCATCGCCAACATCATGAAACTCATTAAGATCTGCATAGCGTATGTCATAAAGGCGATCATGTTCCCAGTTTGCAAGGCTTGTTGGCCGATCAAATGACCGCCCCACCAAATGATCCCAATGTTTGTGCCTGACATGATCAAGGTCATCACAGGTAAAGCCAAGGCCAGAATGGTGTTAACCTTGACTGCATTTTGCGTGTAATCCTGGTTGGCCACATCAAAGCGGTTTTGTTCAAAGTTATCTTGGCGGAAGGCCCGAATAACCCGCACACCAGTTAAGCCTTCACGAAAGACCAAGTTGATTTTATCGGTTTTTTCCTGCATTTTGCGGAACAGCGGCACCGCAAACTTCATCAACACACCGACAAAAGCCAGCATGATCGGAACCACGATCAAGAAAATCGAAGTCAAGACATGATTTTTTTGGTAAGCCAAGAAGCTGGCGCCAACTAACATGATCGGGGCCATGATCATCATCCGTAAAATCATCATCCAAGCATTTTGCAGCTGGGTGACATCGTTGGTGGTCCGCGTGATCAAGGAACTGGTGCCGATGGTGTCCATTTCATCATGAGAATAGTTCAAGACTTTTTTGTAGACGTCATGGCGCACGTTTTGGCCGAGTTTTTGGGAGGTCCGGGAAGCTAAGAAGACATTCCCTACCGCCGCTAAAATACTCAACAAGGAAAACAGGATCATTTTGATCCCAGTGTGCCAGATGTAATCGACATCCCCATTGGCGACCCCATTATTGACAATGTCAGAGGTCAAGTTAGGTAAGTAAAGACTGGCGATGACTTGCACCACCATAAATAATACTGCCCCGAGGACTGCCACTGCCGACATGCGGCCTTTGGCAAGTTTAATCATGTGCTTCCTCCTTCTTAATTGCCCCATATTTGAGCCATTGTAATAATTGCGCCATACGTTTTTTCAAGGCGAGCACGGAAGTTTCCTCACCGTCAGCTAAGTGATTATAATAATAGCCCATGGTTTGCATGAACAGGCCTAAAACCAAATGCACCAGCATCCGCACTTCATCATCGGATTGCACATCAAGCTGGCTGCGATCGATATTGGCGACTAACAAGTCGACCAATTGGCCTTTACCTTTGGGAGGATGAACAGCTGGGGTCAACTTGGCCGCAGAATGAAAGTCCATATACATAAAGACATTCCGGTAAAACGGCGCATAAGGCCCATCCACTAAGGAATCGATGGCTTTATCAAAGAGAATTGCAGCAGTGGCAAAAAAGTCCCCTTTTTGCTCCTCTAAAATTCGCTGCATCCAATCTTGTGCATTGTCACGCATTCGATCTAATAAGTAGAAGAAAATATCACTTTTATCTTCAAAATATTGGTAAAAACTTCCTCGCGGGATACCAGCATCTTTGATGATGTTGGAAATACTGGCGTCAGTAAACGGTGCACGGGTAAATTCCGCATAAGCGGCTTTGACTAAACGCATCCGTTTTTCTTCAGGAAGTCGGAAAAATGTCGGTTTTGGCATTGGCTACTCCTTTCTAGCAATGGCTTTGCCTTTGTGCTCACAATAAAGGCGTTGATTTTATGGAAACAATCAACGCCGTGAGCGCACTCGCGGTTTCATGACAATCTGTCATGTGACAACTTGTCATTATACGCAGGTCAAATTAAATTGCAACAGGCTTGAGTCGGATTCTGTCATTTTTTGTAAATTCATTTGGTGCGATTATCCCTCGGCCTGCGATAATTCACTGGCAGAACTCAGGTTAACCCCACGCACCTGCCAAGTCCCATCCGCCAAATCTAAGCGCGTGACGCTGGCATTTTTCAGCAATGTTGCGGGTAATTTTTCCGGTGCAATCAAATCCACCATCGCACTTAAAAACACGCCATGCGCCACCACCAAGACTTTGGCATCTGTTGGCTGAGCCGCGACAATTTGCGCAAAGCTGGTTTGCACGCGTAGCCGCAATTCAGGTAACGATTCAGCTTGTTTGGTCGGGTCCATTTTTTCAAAGTTGCGGATCAGCTGGGCGAAACGGGCCCCGCGCGTCCAAGCATGGGTCATCGTTTTTACGCCGTATCGCGCCAACGAAGCTGAAATCAGTTGATTGTTGGTCACGCCTTCCAAACCACCAAAATAATATTCGCGCAACCCTGAACGGCGATGGAGCACGACACCGGGATGCTCAGCCAAAATAATTTTAGCTGTGTCGACTGCCCGAATCCGATCAGAACTATAAGCTGCATGAAATGAAACGCGTGCTAACAATGCTGCAGTTGCTTGGGCTTGTTGGCGCCCTTTTGGGGTCAGTGGCATGTCGGTGATCCCTTGCAACTGGTTGTTTTGATTCATTTGAGTTTCACCATGGCGAACCAAATATAATTGTATTGTCATCGGGTATCCTCCAAGGGAATTGAGAAATCGGTTTCATCAACTTGATTTTGTTCTCGCGTATTTTCATGCTATCATAAATGCAATAGTTTCCCTACAGACTAAAGTCGGAGGTCTCACCGTGAAAATTGCGCCAATGCTTTTAACTTATTTGCACACCCACCCAAACGTTTACCAACCAGTCGCTCGGGGTTTACAAAACGTGGTGGCCTTCCGCTTACCTGATACGATCATCTTCCCTTACCAACATCAGGTATTTCCAGATGACCGCTTAGAAGCCACGCGCTTGGATGATGACTTCATCCCGAACCATCCGGAATTGATCAGTTGGTTAGCCCAACAAATCGACCCTGATGAACCACCGGTCCCTCAAGAATTGTGGATCACCTTGTGCCACATCACTGAAGCTGAACAAAACTTCATTGAGGTCAGCTTTGAATAAAGCGACGCAAGCGATGTTGCAACGCACGATTCAAGCCAGTATCTTGGCTTTCTTGTTTTGGATCGGACAAGCGGTGATGGGCTGGCCTTGGTTGCTGTATCTCAGCATCGCCAGTCTCGTGTATGCGATCATCACCTTATTATATGCCTTATTTTTATGGCACCAACAATAAAAAGCCATCCATTTGATTGTTTAAATCAGGTGAATGGCTCTTTTTATGCC
>CAKRHU010000208.1 GCA_934339215.1 uncultured Lacticaseibacillus sp. | reverse complement strand
GCGAGGACCCTCTCCACGTACCGGTGGCCAGCTGGAGTCCCAATTTCAAATCACTGTAACGGAGTTAGACCACTGGCACCTGATGGCGGCCATAAAACACTTACGCTGCCGGACAGCGGCAGTAAAAAAAATCCAGACAAAAATTGTCTGAATCTCTTTTAATTACCCGCGGTCGCCATCAAGCAGCGCGGCGAGCACCTGCTCTAAATGTAAACCATGGCTGGCTTTTAACAACACCATATCTTGGTAAGACACATCTTCTTGCAAGGCGTTGATTAAAGCTTGTTGATCACCTTTTTTGAAGTAATGCAACGCATCCGCTGGATAACGTTTGGCCAACGCATCACGCAAGGTTGCAATTTCATCTCCGTATAAGTAAACTTCAGCCACTTTATCAGGATCCAGTGCTGGGGCGACGGAAGCATGCAAGTCACCAGAAGCGTCACCGAGTTCCAGCATGTCGCCTAACACGGCAATGCGCCGCCCTGCGCAAGGGAATTCAGCAAAGTCGCGCAAGACTGCTTTCATCGCGGTGGGGTTGGCGTTATACACATCACTTAAAATCGATTCGCCAGCATCACCTTTTAACCATTGGGTGCGGTTGGCGGTAATATCAAAATGACTCAACGCGGATTGAATCGATTCAGGCTTCACATGGAAACGCCGGCCGACCAAGATCGCAGCCAAGGCGTTAGACACATTATATTCACCCATCACTGGGATGGTGAAGTGCAAGTCCGGCCACTTGGACAAATCAAATTCGGTGTGGTCTTCAAACGCTTGAATGTTGCGGGCGTATAAATTGTTATCTGGATCTAAGCCAAAGGTCTTGCTTTGTTGGTCGACTTGTTCAGCACGCTGGCGCAACAGCGGTTCGTCGCCATTGTAAATAAATAAGCCATCTTCTTTTAAGCCTGACACAATTTCCATTTTGGCATCGGCAATTTTATCGCGAGTCTTGAAGAATTCGATATGCGCTTCACCAATCATGGTGATCACGGCCACATCCGGTTCTGCCAACCCGCTCAACGCGGTCAACTGACCAGGGCGATCCATCCCCATTTCCACGACCAAGACTTCAGTGTTGGTATCCATGGACAAAATGGTAAACGGCACGCCGATTTCATTGTTGAAGTTCGCCGGGGTTTTCACCACATGATATTGGGTGCTTAAAATCGCCGCTGTCATATCCTTGGTCGTGGTTTTCCCGTTAGAGCCAGTGATGGCCACGACTTTGGGATTGACCTTCATCAACAAGTAATAGCTGGCGAGTTTTTGCAGCGCAGTTAACGGATCTGCAACCACCAGTTGGGGAATGTTGGTCGTGATCGGCGTTTTGGCTTCAGCGATAAAGGTCGCGGCGGCGCCATGGGCTTCAGCAGACGTCAAAAAATCATGCCCATCGCGCTCACCAGCTAATGGCACAAACAAATCGCCTGGTTTTAATTGACGGCTATCAAAGGCCACGCCGGTGATCGTCGGGCAGTCCCCTTCTGCCAATGGACAATCTGCCCCAACGACGCGAGCGATTTCGGATAACTTCATTTTCATTGTGAATGAACTCCTTACACATTAACGCGTTGTCCCCATCCTGCGAGCAACGCTTTGGCGTGACTATTGTAGCGCAAGCTATCTCTAGTTGCCAATTATTTCAATTCCAAGCGCCAGGCATCGGCTTTGCGATCAAGCACCAACGCCCCGATTTGCGTCGCGGATTCTAAGTCTGTAGGTTGATCTGGCACGAAACGATCCGCCAGCATCCACAATGGGATCCGCACGAAATCCCGACTAAAGATCCCCCCAGAAAAATCAAACAACACCCCATCTTCTAAACTCGGCAACAAATCCCCTAACACCGATTCTGGTACCGGCTTGAAGTGCTGCTGGCGCAACCTTAGCCAAAATGGCTGATCATTGGCCGCCCAACGCAAGTGCTTGACTAACGCCGCCGCCAAGGTATTGGAGAAAAAGCTCACTTGGCGGCAATACATGGTGACCATATCATTGCGCAAGGGCAAAAACACCAAATTATTTTGAAGCTTATAATAAAATGGCGGTTGGATATGCGTTTTGGCATGGCCTAAGTATAAAAGTTCGGCAATTTCAGTGGGCATCAACTCACGCAAATAAGTCCCATGTTGATAATCCAACCACGAGCGGTCCCGCGCATCTTTGCCGCGCAAGAAGTTGGCCACTTGTTCAACGCCTGAAATTTCGTTGAAGCCGGTATGCGGATCGATGAACTCGTCTTCGTCAATGGGCGGCAACAACAACAAATGCCGAATCGGCTTTGGTGTCGCCTTTAACACATCCGAAGCCGAAATGCCCGCCGTCAAAAACATATGAGCAAGCGGCTCGTAATGGACATAGATCACTGAATTGCGCACGATGGACCTCCTATATTAACAGTCACGATTATACTTCAAAATGAGCCATTGTGCTCAAAGTTTGGTATGGTGAAACCAAAGAAATTTTTTCTACCATAGAAAGGATGTCAAATGCTTGCTTGGCCATTAACTGTTCCAGAACCATCTACCTTGACTATTCCGCAAAATGCCCCTTTGCCTGCCACTTATTGGCAAGCACTCACTGCTGGACGCTGGCCCCACGAGTATTGGCTAGCAACGCCTGAACCCACCAGCGATGCCATTGACGGCGTGGCCATTCACGCCTTAGCGATTCCAGGCGCACGCACGATCATTGACGGTTTGCCTGATGATTGGTTCCCGCTTGCCCAAGATGAAGCGCAGGTTTTTGCCGTGGATGCGACTGGGGCGATTTATTATCGCGATTTAGAAGTGGATCAACAATTGTGCGTCGGCCAAAGTTGGGACGATTTCGTCGCGCAGCTGACTTGGCAAGCGCCAGTGTTGACTGCACCTTTCAGCCAACAAGTCCTGGCCCATGCGCTATTAGTGAGCGATGCCGCAAGTTTGCCACCACTGCTTGAAATTTTACGCGAACAAGGCGATTGGGCTTTGTATACGCAATGGCTGACGTATTTGATCACGACTTTCCCAACCGTGGTGCAAGACGAAATCAGCTTTGCTTTGGACTTTTTACCGCTGAGTGCTTTGCAAAAACACAACCTTGAAGCGTTATAACAAAAGCCGCCAAATCCTGGCGACTTTTTTATTTCGTGAACATAAAGGTTTCCAGCCACTTACGATCGCGGCTGACGCCAAAGTAACACCACACCCCAAGCGCCAAGGAGCCTAAGAAGTCTGCTAACAGATCCCCCATGGTATCCATCAACGCTAAGCGGCCAACGAGTCCGACGCCATGCGCCATGGTCCGCTGCATGTTCAAGCCTAACAACCCATCGCCAGTGAATTCATAAAATTCCCACAGCACCCCACACATCGTCCCAAACGCGACGGCGACGATTGCCAACAGGAGTGGCTTAGTGGTTTGGAGTTGTTGTTTTGGCGTTAACGCGCCAAAGATTGCCAGGCCTAACCCGGCAAGCATAGAAGCCGAAAACAGATGCAAGAATTTATCCCAATATGGAATGTTATAAAATTGCATCCCGGTGCCGAGTAACACCGCTCCTAAAATAAACGCTTCCCAAATCACCAATAGCAATAATGGAAATTTAAAGTGGCGCCATTTGCCGATCAACCCAGGCCCGACGGCTAAGATAATGCCAAACACCACTTGGCCTAGCAGCATCGCTTGTCCAGGATAAATGGCATGGCCCATTGCCAACGCAATGCCACAAATCAGTATGTAGATCACTGCCCCGATCACGTTGATTGCCAACAACCCACGGTATAACTTCTGCATCAGTCCACCTCCGTATATGAGTTTAGTCTAACGACTCCAAGGGCTAGTTGCAAGGGACTGGAGACTGATAGGCAAGAGTTGACTTTAATCGGGAGATGCTCGCTGGATCATATTTTCTCGTCGCGCTTTTCAAAGCAACGCGGCCACGGCTAGCTACGCTCACGCATTCGAACCAAGACCGGGTTCAAATGCGTGAGC
>CAKRHU010000207.1 GCA_934339215.1 uncultured Lacticaseibacillus sp. | reverse complement strand
ACGCGGTGCTGTTCATGGTGCCTGCCGACGAACGTCCAGGCGCAGGCGACCAATACATCATGAGCCAACTCGCCAATGTTACCAAGCCCGTGTATTTGGTAGTCAACAAAATCGACTTGATCCAACCAGACGACTTGTTGCCATTCATCGACCATTATCGTCACGGTCATGATTTTGCCGGGGTGTACCCAATTTCTGCCACTGAAGGCAATAACGTCGATGAACTGTTGAGTGACTTGACGTCGAAATTGCCAGAAGGCCCGCAGTATTATCCGGATGATCAATTGACGGATCACCCAGAATATTTCGTCGTCGGCGAATTGATCCGCGAACAGATCTTGCACCTCACCGAAAAAGAAATTCCGCACTCAGCTGCTGTGGTGGTTGAACGCATGAAAGATCGCACCGAAAATGGCAAGTTGATCATCGAAGCGTACATCATTGTCGAACGCGATGGTCAAAAAGCCATCGTGATCGGGAAAGGCGGCTCGATGCTCAAAAAAATCGGCACGCGCTCTCGCCGCGAAATCGAATTGCTGTTAGGTGAGAAAGTGAACTTGAAGTTGTGGGTGCGTGTTCAAAAGAATTGGCGGGATAACAACCAATACTTGCGCACCTTAGGCTATAATATGAAGGATCTCAAGTGAGCAAAGAAGTCGCTGAATTCAATGGCTTGGTTTTGGCGCGCCACAACTATCGGGAATCTGATATGTTGGTAAAGCTGATGACCGACCGTTTTGGCAAAAAAATGTTCATGCTCCATCGCGCTCGCAAGCCAGGGTTTCGCATGGCGGCGGGCTTTTTGCCATTCACTGTGGGCACTTATGTCGGGTCGATCAATGACAACGGTTTAAGTTTTATGACTACGGTGAAAGATGCCAGCCAGTTTCAAACCATCAGCCAAGACATCGAGCTCAACGCTTATGCGACGTACTTGTTGAGCTTGATCGATGAGGCCTTCCCTGATGATGAACCGATCCCACGCTGGTACAACCAGGCGCAAACCTCTTTAAAATTGATCGATGACGGCTTAGATCCGGCTGTTGTCACTAATATCACCGAAGTGCAGCTCTTGCAAGCGTTTGGGGTGCAGCCGGAATGGCGCGGTTGCGTGATCGATGGGCGCAACGATTTGCCATTGGATTATTCTGAACAATATGGTGGGGTGTTGTGCCGCGATCATTGGCATTTAGACCGCTACCGCTTCCATGTGTCGCCTAAAGCGATGTATTTATTGCGCTGGTTTTCCGTTGTAGATCTCGCCCAGCTGCACAGCATTCAAGTGTCTGAGGCCACGAAAAAAGATCTACGTCGGGTGTTGGATCGCATTTACCAAGATACAGTCGGGGTGGTGCCTAAAGCTAAGCGTTTCTTGGATCAAATGCACAAGTGGGATCAACAGTTGCCACCAATATCAACCGAAGAAAAGCCTCAGTCGACTGACTGACTTGACAGGAACAAAGGAAATTGAGATAAGTCATTTGAGTCAACGCCTCGGTTCCGTGATCGTGCGGCAGATACGTCTGTAGACCGGGTGTTTAAAGCGAAAGCGTGCGCAAAAGGCCTCAGCTAAATGACTGAGGCCGTTGTTTTTGCCTTAAAGCGTGTTTATTAATAGACAAACGTTCAATAATAAACGCTGATTGTTTCAAAAATTAATTTCAAAGGCTACACCATAAACACTGGTTGTGTTAAATTATAGACAGATGTTCATTAATGACACAGGAGGAAACGCTATGGATCGTCGTGTCCGCAAAACTCGCCAAGCGCTGGCAGAAGCGTTCTTGGCCTTAGCTCAACAAAAGCCTGAAGACCAAATTTCAGTTGCAGCACTCACGAATCTGGCTGATGTGGGCCGCGGCACCTTTTATCTTCACTATCAAACCGTGCAAGAACTCGCTGATCAAATCACTGCAGATAGCCTACAAGATTTACTCGACAAGTTCACTCAAACTGCGCCAGTCAAGCTCGATGGGCAATACACCACTTGGCTCAATGGCCTGATGCAGTACTTAGTGGCCCATAAAGCAGCGTTTACCCGCATCGCAAAAAATCCAGTCACGCCGAGCTTACATACGCAGTTGGTGACTGGATTTGAAAAGCCGCTGGCATACAACGCAGCGACAAGTTGTTTTTTGGTGAATGGGGCAGTGGGCTTGATCAAAACCTGGCTCACCCAAAGCCAGGTTTTAACGCAAACGCAAGTGGTTGATTTATTGAATACTCAATTGTTGGCGTCAGATAAAAATGGTTTGGTCAATAATTCTGTTAAGTAACCGCGCGCGGTGTCTAAGCTGACGTCGTGTTGGGACAGAAATACCCACTTCAACACCAAAAGTACCGTGTTGGAATAATACTGCGCCATCAGTTCGATCGGCGTTTTAGTTTTGTGGTTCAACAAGCCATTGGCAAACAGTTGCGTCATCACCTGATTGAAGTGGTGAATGAAATCATTGATCAACAAGCCATCGACGGGATTATGTTCGACCACGCGATTCAATAAATCATGATGAGTGGTAAACAGTCGGTACACTTCGTCAAACACTGCCAATAAGGACTCATTGGTCGGCAAGGTTTGCGCGGCATCTAAGTGCGCATCTTTGCCGAGTTGATACCAGCAATAAGACACCAAATCGTATTTGTCATCGAAGTAGTTGTAAAACGTCGCCCGCGGGTAGTCGCAACGCGCGCATAATTCGTTGACGGTGATCTTTTCAAAATTCTTTTCTCCGAGTAACCCAAACATCGCTTCCGAAAACGCCTTTAACGTGCGCTGCGTATTGCGATTCAACTTTTTTTGTGGATCGTATTTCATAAAAATTAATCCCCTTACATTTAGACAAATCTACAATAGTGTCTAATTTTTGACGATGGCCCAAAGATTGTATCTTGTCTATTCCTTGACTCGAATCTATCATGAATTTTGTGGTTTTACAAGTGTCTAAATTTTGACGATGATATGAATTCTCTTGATTTTGATCAAGGCGCATTCACTCGTCAAGCCTTACGATATAAATCATGAAATTATTGAAGACGAGGGGATAACATGAAGGAATTCACACAAAAGCATTACCCAGCGCTGATCGCTTGGATCGTGATCGTGGCCGTTGCCATTATCGCCATGCCAAACGTCTCCGCGTTAGTGCGTGAAAAAGGGGCAGTCACGCTTCCTGATAATGCGCCAAGCCAAATGGCTGCGCGCATGGAAAAGAAGGCCAACGGGAACAAAGCGGTGCGCACCTACACTGCCGTATTCTCAAATGGTGACAACAAACTGTCGACGCATCAATCAAAGCAAATCGACACCAAGTTATCCGAACTCAAAAACGAGTCCGGTTTAACCGTCACCAAAGTCATGGGGCCAAGCGACAACGCTGAAACCAAAAAGCAGTTGCAAGCCAAAGATGGCACCACCCAACTGGCGCAAATCACCGTCAAGAAAAACGGTCAAATCGCCAGTCAAGTGAAGAAGTTGCGCAGCCAGCTGGAACTCAACGGTATCGACACTTATATCACTGGGGTCGATGCGTTAAATGATGACTTCTCGACGGTCACTGAAAAAGGGATCCAAAAAACTGAAGTGATCGCAGTGATTTTCATTTTCATCGTGTTGGTGTTGGTTTTCCGCTCACCGATCGTGCCACTGATTTCCTTATTAAATGTTGGCGTCGCATTCATCACCAGCTTGTCTATCGTGATGAACCTGGTGCAACACTTCAACTTCCCATTATCCAACTTCACCCAAGTGTTCTTAGTCATCGTGTTGTTTGGGATCGGGACGGATTATAATATCCTTCTATATGATTACTTTAAAGGCCAACTCGCTGCAGGGGTACCAGTCTTAGATGCGACCCGCGAAACCCGTCGTCATGGTGGTCGCACCGTTTTATATTCTGGCTTATCTGTATTGATCGGGTTCTCCAGTTTATGGTTAGCGAAGTTTCCTTTCTATCAAAGTGCTTCGGCGGTGGCCATTGGGGTCGTCGTCTTGCTGCC
>CAKRHU010000206.1 GCA_934339215.1 uncultured Lacticaseibacillus sp. | reverse complement strand
GTCTTTATTTTATGGGGGGCATCGGCACGCGCCAAAGCCAAAGTGATCGACCGCAGTAAAAATGCGATCATCGAATCTCCACATCCTAGCCCCTTATCCGCTTACCGCGGCTTTTTTGGGAGCCGGCCATTTTCCAAAACCAATGAAGCGCTTGCGCAAATGGGCGAAACACCAATAAATTGGCAACTTCCTAGTACACCTAACACTAGTCAAAGCAACATGAATGCGCTATGATTAACACAGAAAAACGTTTTCTATGGAGGGCATAATCTTGGATTTATTTGAAAGCTTAAGCAACAAGATCACCGGCAAGGATTTACGTATCGTGTTCCCAGAAGGCACTGACCCCCGCATCGTTGGCGCGGCAGTGCGGTTGGCTGCCAGCGGCTTGATCCACCCAATTTTATTGGGTGATCCAGAAGCTATTGGCAAAGTTGCCACTGAAAAAGGCTTCGACATTTCGAAAGTCACGGTGCGCGACCCAGAAACAGACGCCTTTCATGATGAAATGGCGGCCGCTTTCGTGGAACGCCGTCATGGCAAGGCCACTGCTGAACAAGCTGAAAAAATCGTCCGCGATCCCAACTACTTTGGCACCATGTTAGTTTACATGGGCAAAGCAGACGGCATGGTATCCGGTGCGGTGCACTCAACGGCTGACACGGTTCGCCCAGCTTTACAAATCGTAAAGACGCGTCCAGATGCCACTCGCATTTCCGGTGCCTTCATCATGCAACGCGGTCGCGACGAACGTTACTTGTTTGCCGACAACGCCATCAACATCGATCCCAACGCGCAAGAATTAGCCGAAATTGCGGTTGAATCTGCCCGCACTGCCAAGATTTTTGATATCGATCCTAAAGTCGCAATGCTCAGCTTCTCTACGAAAGGCTCTGCTAAAGCGCCACAAGTGGACAAAGTGGTTGAAGCCACTGCCATTGCGCACAAGTTGAACCCAGATTTGGCCTTAGACGGTGAATTACAATTCGACGCTGCCTTCGTGCCAACAGTCGCTAAGCTCAAAGCGCCTGATTCAGCAGTGGCTGGCTATGCCAATGTCTTCATCTTCCCAGACTTGCAAGCCGGGAACATCGGCTACAAGATCGCCCAACGCTTCGGTAACTTTGAAGCTATCGGCCCGATCTTACAAGGCTTGAACGCCCCTGTAGCTGATCTTTCTCGCGGTTGCAATGAAGAAGATGTTTACAAGTTAGCCATCATCACCGCAGCCCAAGCTTTAAGTTAATCAAATTCATCGAAGCCTTGAGATCCTCATTTTGGGGATCGCAAGGCTTTTTGTTTTGTCGTTGAACGGGGATTTTTTGGTATAATCAATGCAAGCACAATGTAAAAAAGGAGTCACATCATGGATATCGCAAATGAACAAGTGTTACAAACTTGGGCCAAAGAAAAAGTGGCGCCACAATTAAAACCAGGCGACGTGTTATTGCTGGATGGCGATCTTGGTGCCGGTAAAACCAGCTTCACCAAAGGCTTAGCCGCAGGACTTGGCATCGACAAGCCAGTCAAAAGCCCGACTTTTACCATTATCCGCGAGTATCAACAAGGCCGTTTGCCGCTGTATCACATGGATATTTACCGCTTGGAAGATGGCGGGGTCGAAGATTTAGGGCTGGAAGAATATTTTGAAGGCGATGGGGTGTCGGTTGTTGAATGGCCAGAATTTTTAGGCTTGGCGATGCCGGATGCGTATTTGATGATCCACATTGTTAAAGATGAAAATATCGATGAAGCACGCCACGTCAGCTTCACCGCCAAAGGGTCGCGGTTTGAAAGCTTAGCGCTTGCAATTGAAGCCTAGGGTCACTAGCGCTACAATGGAAACATCACATTAAAAGGACCTGAGAAAATGAAAATTGAAGAAGGCTACATGCCGTTTCATGAATTCAAAACCTACTATCGTATCGTCGGCGTTCCTAACTCTGATTTAGCGCCATTACTGTTGATCCATGGCGGCCCTGGGTCATCGCATAATTATTTTGAATTGATCGATGACTATGCGGAACAATCTGGGCGTCAGTTGATCATGTATGACCAAGTGGGTTGCGGTAAGTCCAGTTTGCCAGAAGATGAGAAGTGGTACGTCAAAGAAACTTGGGCAGAAGAACTGATCGCGTTGCGCAAGTATCTGCACTTGGATCAAGTCCACATGCTCGGTCAATCATGGGGCGGGATGTTGGAGATGTTCTACCTTACACAATATGCGCATGACGGTGTGAAGTCCGTGATGATCGATGGGTCGCCTGCTTCCATTAAGCTTTGGACGCAAGAACAGCATCGCTTGATTTCATATCTTGAAGCCGTTGACCGTGAAGCCATCGCTGAAGCTGAACGCACTGGCAACTTCTCAGGTCCCAAGTACTTAGCGGCCAATGATCGTTACATGGAGCGCTACTGCTGGGATGACCCGACGGAAGATTCACCAGAACCATTGCGTCGCCCAACTAACGGCAAGCGCGCCAGCTTGATTGCAGAAGGCCCGAATGAATTCACGGAAAATGGGACGATTTCCGATTTTGATGTGACGGATGATCTGCACAAAATCGATGTGCCAACGCTGGTGACCAGCGGTACTGACGATTTGTGCACCCCGCTGATCGCAAAATCGGTGTATGATCATATTCCTGGTGCAAAGTGGCATCTATTTGCCAACTCCCGGCATTTGGCTTTGCTCGATCAACACGATGAGTTCATTTCGGTTTTGGACCAATGGCTCAAAAGTAACGATTAACCGCAAAAGAGTCTGCCAAGTGCAGGCTTTTTTACTGCGCTGATCGATTCATGTTGGTGGCACTGAGCAGCAGTCGTGTGGTAGGATGTCGATAGTAGTGAAGTCAAAGCCAGGTGTGTGCGGGCTTTTTTTGGAGGATAAGATGGGCAAGCAGCGGCCGTTATTGGGCGTCATCGATATACTACTATTATTAGGGTTGTTAGCAGGGGCGGTGATCGTCGCTTATCCTTTTGTCAGCAATGCTTGGGTGACGCAACAAAATCAGTCACTGCTCAAGCGCTACGCCCATCGCGAAACGACCGCGCAAAAACAAAGCCTCAAAGCTGACTATGATAAAATCGTCGCGGCCAATCGCACATTTCAACGCAGTGGTGAACAGCCGGGACTTTCCCAATTTGATGCGGCAGTGTCCGACTCTCGCCAGTTGAAAGTCAAACGCGATGACAAAAAACTCGCCGCAGACACCATCGCCAAGCTTTCAATTTCCAAAATTGGCGTTGACTTGCCCGTGTTTGCCAATACGTCAGATTGGTTGTTGCAATTTGGCGCGTGTCGATTGAACGGTTCAGGCTTTCCTGTCGGTGGTAAGGGGAATCGGCCAATCATCTCCGCTCATCGTGGGATGCCGAATGCGACGCTGTTTACCCATTTACCCCAGCTCAAACGCGGGATAAATTTTATGTGACGGTTGGCGATCACAAACTGGCGTATCAGGTGATTCAGAAAAAAACCATTTTACCAACTGATACGGACACTTTAAAAGCGGTGTCTGGCAAAGACTTGGTCACATTGATGACGTGCACGCCTTATATGATCAACTCACACCGCTTGTTGGTGACGGGGATTCGCCTGCCTTATACAAAACAAGATGAAGCAAAACAACAATTTGACGAGTGGTTCAATCGCTTGTTGCCATGGCTTTGGGTCGCCGCAGCGTTGGCGTTTGTATGGTTGTTCTGCCATGTGGCGCGTTTGCTGATGGTGTCGCGCCAAGATTATCAACTGAAGTTCACGACCGAACCGAATTCACCGATCACGGTGCGCAATGGCTATTTTGGTAAAAAGCGCGTGTTCATTGCCGACACGATTGGGCAAGTCGATGAAGTTCTTCCAGGCGGCAAGTATCACGTCGAAGGCCCGCACTTGAAACTGAAAGCTTTTGTTAAACATTTGCGTGATGAACAATTTACGCTGAAATAAAAAATCAGGTTAGCTCGCTTAAAATTGATGTGAACCCATTAGGTTGGACAATTAAATAACTTGGTTATGCAGCCTCTTGAAGGGCAAGTTGTCGATATGCA
>CAKRHU010000205.1 GCA_934339215.1 uncultured Lacticaseibacillus sp. | reverse complement strand
CGATGGACGAAACACTTTCCGGCGTGGTCAAAGAATCCACCATTCAAAAAGGGCATCCACGCGTTTACAACACCCAACTTCAACCAAGCACTACGCCTAAGCCCAGCACCCCGGCCCAAAGCTTGCCAAGCACCAGCTTGCCAAGTATGGGCGCTGCAATGTCGTGGCTGGCAGTGATCATTGGCCTCATCATGATGATCGCGGCATTACGTTGGCTGAACAAGAAACGTTCACTTTAGGGGGAAACCAAATATGAAAACCACCAAGCTTACCCGCACCCTGTTAACCGGGATGATGACTTGCACGATGGCTTTAACGGCTGTATCCGTTGGGAGTTTCGTCGCACCAGGCGCAACGCAAACCGTATTAGCCGATGACGAAACCCCAGCACCAGACACGTTCACCTTGAACCTGCACAAATTAAAGGTGCTGGATGGGCGTGAATTTGAAAACGATGGCTCCACGAACATTCCTGGCGTTAATTTACCAGGACTGGCTAACGTCGATTTTAAAATTTACAATGTCACCGCCCAATTCTACGCCGCCAAAGCTCTGCCTGCCAACGAAGGTAAAACCAATGCCGAAATCGCCAAGCTGTTAAGTGACAGTTGGGACTATGACAGCCCTGCTGGCACCTTAGTCGACACCGTCAAGACCAACACCAACGGGGTCGCCACTAAACAACTGGACACTCGCACTGACCTCAATGGCAACAAAGTGCATAGTGTCTACATGTTTGTGGAAGTCGCAGGTACAGACAACGCAGATTATGTGACCGCGCGGCCATTTATCTTGGGGATGAGCGACAAATTGGCGAAACAGCCGAGTGTGGATCTGTATGCCAAAAACTACGGCGTTCAAAAAGACTTACTGGATGACGATGGCGATGCATTACCGGACGGCTACTATAGCTACAACGTTGGCGACGAGCTGCATTATGTCTCCTCTTCTCCAATTCCAACCAAGCGCGCCATGGATGCCGAAGCATATACAGGCTTGCGTTTCTATGATGAAATGACCCATGCTGGGACGGATCTGGTTGCCATCGATGACATTTACTATCAAACCACAGCTGCCGACGGGGTGGTTACAAAGCATAGTGTCGCTACCGATTTTAACCAGGTCTTTACTTTGATCACCTCAAATGATTCCGGGTGGGCGAATAGCACGCGCAAGTTTGCCGGGTTTGAATACCGCGTGGATTGGTCAGATACCAGCAGCTGGACGGCTGAAAAACGCCAAGCCTTGACGGACCTGCTCGATAAAATCGCTGGCAAGCAGCTGTATTTTAGCTACACCATGACCATCAACAAAGAGGCGACCCCTTATCAAAGCATCGGCAACAAGTTCTATGGCTACTTCACCAACAAACATGGCGAAGATAAAACGGTGGATAACGCCCCAGAAGTGGAAACTGGCGGTCACAAATTCGTCAAACGCGATGCCGACACGAAAGTCGGCTTGAACAACGCGCACTTTGTGATCAGCAAAGTCATGAATGGCGAAACGAAATACGCCAAACTTTGGGCCGTTTCCGATGATGAGAACGTGGCCGATGTCGAATTGACGAGTACCAATGGGATCTACAAACCAGACAAAATCACCTGGGTCGACAAAGCTGACGCCACCACGATCATTTCTGGAAAAAATGGCAACCAAAATGGTCAATTAGCCATTTATGGGTTGGAAACTGGGGCCTATCAGTTAGTCGAAACCAAAGCCCCAACTGGTTACACGTTCAAAAAAGCCAACACTGACTTCACGGTGGAAGAAGCCATTGCCACGACCCAAGAACTGGAATCCGAAAATGTGGACAACTATGGGAATGATCCGATCTTGCCGATCACTGGTGGGACTGGGATCGTCGCCTTCTTGGCAGTCGGGGCGATGGCTATGAGCGGTGCCCTGTATTACAAGAAGAAGAAAGCTTAAGGCAACACTTGGCGAGGCAACTCGCCATACATAAGGAGGTGCGCCATGTCCAAGCGGTTCAAAAACCTACTCGTCTTGCTTGTGTTCTTTGCCGGCCTGGCCGTGTTCGCCTATCCATTCGTCGCCAGTGCCCTAAACACAATCAGCACCCAAATTGCCCAACGCGAAGCCGCCGTGCAAGCCGAGCGCAACGCAAAACAACTCGCCGCCAAGAAAAAAGCAGCAAACGCCGAGCTTGCGGCCAACGGTTTGCGACCCAGTGGCGATGTGTTCAAAGAAACCAGCAAAACCGCCTCTGCCAAATATCTCAATCAACACTTGATCGGCGCCGTCGCCATCCCCAGCCTCGATGTCTATGTGCCGTTATATGATCAAACCAATGAGGTGTTACTGCAATCAGGTGCCACCGTGTTAGGGGGTACCAGCTACCCCACTGGCGGTGCTTCAACGCACACGGTGATTTCAGCGCACGCCGGCTTGCCTACCAAAGCCCTATTCACCAACCTCCCCAAACTCAAAGTCAACCAGCGCTTCATTCTCACCGTGGGCCAAAAGCGCTTGGCCTATCAAGTGGAAAAAATCGACGTGGTCTTGCCCAAAGATGTTTCCAAGCTTCAAATCGAAGCCGGCCGCGATCTCGCCACTTTAATGACGTGTACGCCATACGGCATCAACTCACATCGCTTATTGGTGACGGGCAAACGCGTGCCATTGAAGCAAGTGGCAGCTGAATCAATTGACGACACCGCCAAACGCCAGTGGTGGCAAGCTATCGCCAAAATTATCGCGGCAGGGCTCGCCTTGATCATTTTCATCATTTTAATGATCCGCACTTGGTGTAAGTATCGTCCAACCAAAAATTCACAAAAAATTCACAATTAACGTGCATGATGATAGTTGTATGTGCAACTATCCCAAAGATGACACGCCAACGCGTTGCTTCTATTAAGTAGTGCACACCATAACACGTCGATGGGTCCGGCTGAAATCAGTCTGGCCTATGTTTTTTGGGAAAGGAGCAACACTTTGGACGAAGCACAACGTCAAAAGTCGCCGTGGCGGCGCAACCTTGCTATTTTATGGGGCTGTACCTTTGTGGCAGGGATCGCCTTTTCAGAGATCATGCCGTTTATGTCGCTGTATGTCGGCGAACTCGGCGACTTTAGTAAAGCCCAGGTTTCATTTTATTCAGGATTAGTGTATGCGGCGACGTTTTTAGTCACAGCGATCGTCAGCCCGATGTGGGGCGCCCTCGCCGATAAAAAAGGCCGCAAGATCATGTTGATCCGCGCCGCCTTTGGGATGGCCGTCGCCATGTTTTGCATGGGGCTGGTCACTAACGTCTGGGAACTGATCGCATTGCGCGCCTTGCAAGGATTATTTTCTGGCTACATCTCCAACGCACAAGCCTTGATTGCCAGCCAAACTCCGCGCTCAAATGCCGGCAAAGCGTTGGGCACTTTGGTCACCGGGTCAACTTCGGGGATGTTGATGGGCCCGATCATCGGTGGGGCCTTGGCGCAATTCTTCTCGATTCGCGATACTTTCTTCATCACTGCCGGCTTATTGTTACTCACCGGGATCATGTCCGCATTCTTCGTCAAAGAAGATTTCGTCCCGATCCCTGCTCGCCCCAAAGCAGCCAAGCAAAAAGGCCTGCTGGGCGGATTGCTCGCGCAGTTCGCCAATCCGAAGTTGATCATCGTGTTACTGTTTTCCACCTTGTTCGTGCAACTGGGTAACGCGTCGATCGCGCCAATCGTCTCGTTGTACGTCAAAGAATTGATGCATGGCAAAGGTGCATTCGCCTTAGTCGCTGGGATCATCGCCGCGTTGCCTGGGATTTCCAACATTATCGCCGCCCCACGTCTGGGTGAATACGGCGATCGCCACGGCAGCGGCAAGGTGCTCGTGGCCGGCTACTTATTTGCAGTCTTAGTTTACATCCCGCAAGGCTTTGTGCCAGGCGTTATCACGCTGGGCATTTTGCGCTTATTAGTCGGGATCTCCGATGGGGCTTTGTTCCCCACGATTCAAACCTTGTTGACGAAAAATTCCCCAGTCACTGCGACGTCCGCGATTTTTTCTTGGAACCAGTCCTTCCAGGCCCTCGGCAACATGTTTGGGGCGCTGCTCGGCGGG
>CAKRHU010000204.1 GCA_934339215.1 uncultured Lacticaseibacillus sp. | reverse complement strand
ATGGGGAGTTTGCGTTGCAAGCAGTGATCCATCCGGAGGGTTAAGATGGATCTGTTAGTGACGATCGATGAACATTACTTACAACCGTTGACAGTGATGTTAACGTCTTTGCACTTGGCTGCCCCTGAAGATCATTGGCATGTGTGGCTATTGCATCGCAGTTTAACTGACGCGCAAGTGGCTGATTTAACCACGCGCACAACCGCTTGGGGTTGGCAATTGTCAGCGATTCAAGTTGAAGCAGAACACTTTGAAGAACCGAAAACCACCAAGCGCTATCCACAAGAAATGTATTATCGTTTGTTGTGCGGAGAACTATTACCAGAGTCTGTTAAAAAAGTGATCTACCTCGATCCAGATATTTTAGTGCTACACTCATTAAAACCGTTGTGGCGGAAACACTTGGCTGGGCACTTATTCGCGGCAGCGACACACTCTGGCTTCACTGACATGATCAACGACCTCAATCGGGTGCGCCTAAACCAAGACCACGGCTATTATAATTCGGGCGTGTTGGTGATTGATGTGGCCAAAGCGCGCCGGCAGATCAAACTTGCCGACATTAACCAAGCATTGCGTCAATATGAGCGACAATTATTATTGCCGGATCAAGATTTGTTGAACTTGTTATACGGCGATTGGGTGTTGTCCTTAGATGAGCAGCGCTATAACTATGATGCACGCAAATTTTTAGGGTATTACACCCGCAGTCGCGGCAAGCATGATATGCCTTGGGTGATGACCCATACCGCGATTTTACATTTTTGTGGCAGCGCCAAGCCTTGGCAACCAGGACATGATACCCGCTTTACTGCCCTATATCTCAATTATTTGAATCGACTATAAAAAGCTTGCCATCCGTCGTGGATGACAAGCTTTTTATAGTCGGTGCTAGCTGAGGCCTCGGGCAATTTGATCGAGGTTCCATTGCATCATTTTGTAGTAAGTGTCACCATTGGAGCCTTTTTGGCCCAGTGAGTCGGTGTAAAGTTTGGAATAAATCTTAAGGCCGGTTTCTGAAGCGAGTTTGTTCATGGATTTTGGCGATACTGACGTTTCCACAAACAAATGCTTCACTTTGGTTTGCTTGATCTTGTTGATCACCGCTTGCATTTGGGCCGGGGTACCTTGCGATTCCGTATTGATTTCCCAAATGTACGTCGGCGTCACATGATAGGCTGCGGCAAAATATTTAAACGCGCCTTCAGACGTGACTAACACCCGCTGATTTTCGGGGATGCTGGTGAACTTGCTTTGCGCTTGTTGGTGCAATTGGCGCAGTTTGGCAGTGTAGGCATCAGCGTTTTGTTGATAGGCCTTGGCGTGATCAGGATCTTTTTGACTCAAGACTTTGGCAATCGTTTCAACGTATTGAATGCCATTAGCTAGATCCAGCCAGGCATGGGGATCGACTTCCTCAACATTGGTGGTTAGGTGTTTGGCTTTGACGCCGTCGCTGGCAGCAAAAACATCTTCATCGAATTGCTTATTGGCGTTGGCGACGAGTTTTTTAAACCAGCCATTGCCGCCGGTTTCGAGATTTAAGCCGTTGTGAAACAGGACATCGGCTTTATGAGTGGCGGTGATATCAGCAGGTTGTGGCTCATATTCATGCGGATCGACCCCACGAGAAACGATACTATACACCTCAACATGCTTGCCGCCGACTTGTTCGACCATATCTTCTAAAATCGAATTGGTGGTGACGACCCGTAGCTTACCAGCATTCGTGGTCGTCGCAGTTTGCGTACGGTGATCCAAAAAGTAAAATAATCCAGCGACGCTAGCGGCTAATACTAAAAAGGTGGCGAGGAGTTTTTTCATCGGCTGAGGGCTCCTTTTAATAATCCGTTTTTCGGCGAGAGGATAAATGAAATGGCGAATAGGCCAGCGGCGACGATTACAATCGCCGGGCCGGAAGCCAAGTTATACGTGAAACTCAACCATAAGCCGGCAATTGCGGATAACACCCCGACTAAGCTGGCTAAACCAAGCATCACATGCAACTTGTCTGTCCATAAGAATGCTGTGGCTGCTGGGGTGATCAACATGGCCACCACCAAGATGATCCCGACGGTTTGCAAAGCCGATACCGTCACCAATGTCAGCACTAACATTAACGCGTAGTGCAAGGCCTGGACCTTAAAGCCATAGGTGCGGGCAAAAGTCGGATCAAAACTGGTGAGTTTGAGTTCTTTGTAGAAAGCGACGATAAACAAAATGACCAAGGCGCCGACAACGGCAGTGGTTTTTAAATCACCATCTGATACGGCCAAAATGTTCCCAAATAAAATATGGTGTAAGTTAGTCGCTGAGCTGGCCAGGGAAATCAAGATGAAGCCACCAGCGTAAAAGGCGGAAAAAACAACCCCGATAGCGGTATCGATTTTCACTTTGGAGTGTGCGGCGACATAGCCGATCAATAACGCCGCCAAAATACCGAAAACTGAAGCCCCGAGCAACAAGTTGATGCCCAGCATATAAGCCACGGCGACCCCTGGCAATACCGCATGAGAAATCGCATCACCCATCAAGGACATGCCGCGTAAGATAATGAAGCAGCCGACTAACCCAGACATGATCCCCACTAAAATTGCGCAGATCAAAGCACTTTGTAAAAAGCCATATTGGCTCAAGGCGTGAATAAAGTTCATCGGGCTTCCTCCGTAAATAACACTTGGGACAAGTCGCTGGAAAAGGCTTGGCTGATATTGGCTTGGGTGTAGACGTCGGCTGTTGGTCCTGCCGCGACGATGCCATGATTTAAAATCACCAAGTCGTCAAAATATTGGCTGACTTTATTTAAGTCATGATGGATCACGATGATGATTTTGCCCGCTTGGCGCCATGCTTGCAAAATCGCCATGATGGCAGCTTCTGAGTGCATATCGATGCCGACAAAAGGTTCATCTAAAATGATCACGTCAGCATTTTGGACGATAGCGCGCGCCACAAAGACACGTTGTAATTGGCCACCAGACAAATTACCGATTTGGCGTTGGGTAAAATCAGCTAAGTTGACTTGTTGTAACGCGGCGTGAGCTTGTTGACGCTGCAACTTGCCAGGGGATTGTAATAGACGCAAATGCGGGTAAGTGCCTGTGAGCACAACATCAAAAACCGAAATCGGGAAGGTCAAATCAAGGTCTTTGCGCTGTTCCACATAAGCGGTTTGCTTGCGGTGGGCTAGAAATGGTTGACCGTTGTAAGTGACAGCGCCGCTACTTTTAATTAAGCCTAACATCGCTTTGATCAAGGTCGACTTGCCAGCACCGTTTGGCCCGATAATTCCAGTGATCTTACCTGGGGCAAAGGCTACTGACAAATCTTGAAAGACAGGGGTGGCGTCATATGCCACCGTGAGCTGGTGTACGTTTAACATGGTTGCCTCCGTTAAATTTAGGGGTAACTAACTATCTGGATTCAGTATACCTGATAGGATAGCTTCGCACAAGCCGTTTTACAGTTATGCACAAAAATACGAGCTGATCAGACGCAATCAGCTCGCGATGACACGAAAAATAGTCGCACTAGGCGACTGTCTTTCTTATGTACCTGGGCGTGCTAGCGGGTGACCGCCTACCCAGGCGAAAGTTAGGTAATCATTGTAGTTTGTTTAAGTGTGCCAAAACGCGGTGTGCGTTTTCGGTCTGCACCAGTGCATAGGTGGCACAACGTTCAGCAGGTCGACCGACGCCGCCAGACGTGGAATCCTCACCGAGAGTTGCGTTTAGTGCGGCCGCACCCCAAAGTCTCCGTGATTCATCTTGACGGGCTGAGTCTTTCCTAACGAGGAAAAGCGTTGTGCACGCAGATCAATCATGGTTGGCCTCAGGGGCCAAGAAACCATACTCTAATACCCGCATATATTTCATGACTTGGGCCATCACGGGATCGAAATCATCAATTTGAATGTTGGGATTGTCGCGGATCATCGTTTTGGCTTGTTCACCAATTAAGTTGGTCATCATGGCAGTCATTTTGATGACCGTATCGATATCAATGCCATCGCGCAAAGGTAGACGTTTGAGAATCGGGGTGATCATATCAGGGACTTGCGTATCGGTCAACGTAGTCCAAATGGCATCGACTTTGGTGCGCAA
>CAKRHU010000203.1 GCA_934339215.1 uncultured Lacticaseibacillus sp. | reverse complement strand
TGCGCGTATTTTTCATCCCATTGGGCTAAACGCGATTGGTCTTTAAAAATCGGCGTGCCATCGAGATCAGACATGGACTTACCAAATGCTGACTCATCAACAGTTGACGTTGGTTGTTCCATTTGGATTGGTGCAGATGGCTGGACCACCTGGCGGGTCGGCTGCGACGCTGGCGCACTTGGCTGAACACTTGGTCGCGTCGGTTGCGGATCAAATTGTCTTTGCACCTCATTAAGCGTTTGGGTCAGCTGATCCATATTCACCGCTGGGCGTTGGCGTAAATTGTGCAAAGCTTCTGGGATCAGGTTTTCCGAACTGAGACGCGCTTTGATGGTTTGCGTGAGCAGTCTTGCCAGTTGGTCTTCTTTGCTCAAGCGCACTTCTTGTTTGGTGGGATGGACGTTGACGTCCACCAACAATGGCGCCATTTCAATGTTCACCACAGCAATTGGGTAGCGGCCGACCATCAACTTGCTGCCATACCCGGCGATAATGGCTTTGGTCAGCTGATAATTTTTGATGTAGCGGCCATTGATCATCAAGCTCAAATAATTGCGGGAAGCTCGCGTGGTGTCTGGCAAAGAAAAATAACCTGAAATCTTGAAGTCTTCATCTTCGCCTGCAAAACTTAGCATCCCCTTAGCCGTCACGACGCCATAAATACCCGCTAAAGTTTGTTGCAAGTCCCCGTGACCCGCAGTTTTTAACACCATTTTATCTTGATGGCGCAAACTAAAGGCGATTTCTGGATGAGCCAAGGCTAAGCGGTTGACGATATCGACGATTTTGCCCAGTTCCGTTGCTTGAGACTTCACATACTTCAAGCGCGCTGGCGTGTTGAAAAACAAATCGCGCACGGTGATTTGCGTGCCTTTGCGACTGCCGGCTTTTTCAATGTTTTGCATTTTGCCGCCGACAATATGGGCGATGGTACCAAGGCCTGATTCTGTCGCAGTTTCCAAGGTCACATCAGCAACTGCGGCAATCGACGCCAACGCTTCACCGCGAAAGCCGAGTGAATGCACATTAAATAAATCCTTCACCGTGAGGATCTTACTGGTAGCATGCGGCAAAAAGGCGGTTGGCACGTCTTCGTCTTCAATGCCCATGCCGTTGTCCAGCACTTGGATCATGGTGACGCCGGCATCTTTTAAGTTGATATCCACTTGCGAAGACTTGGCGTCGATACTATTTTCCACCAGTTCTTTAACGACACTGGCAGGTCGTTCAATGACTTCCCCTGCCGCAATTTGATTGCTTAGCGTCGGCGAAAGTTGATGGATTTTTGGCATAAGCTCACTTCTTCTTTAATTGCTTTTGTAAGTCATACAATAAGTTCATCGCATCCATTGGCGTGGCGGCCATGAGATCAAAGCTGCGCAGCTTCTTTTCCACGGCAGACACTTTGGGCTTCACCGGTTCTGGCTCAAACAAACTCAACTGCGCTTCTGGTTCGGCGACTTGGGCAACCGGTTCAGGTGCAACGGGTTCAGCCGGCGCCGCCACAGCACTATTAGCCCCATTGGCTTCGAGTTTTTGCAAAATCGTATCGGCACGCTTCAACAAACTACCTGGTAAGCCGGCAAGTTTGGCAACATGAATCCCGTAAGATTTATCGGCTGGTCCTGGCAACATTTTGTGCAAGAACACCAACGTGCCTTTTTCTTCGACGGCGCCGACATGGACGTTTTGCAGCTTGCTTAAACTGTCAGACAAGCTGGTCAATTCATGATAGTGGGTGGAGAATAGCGTTTTGGCGTGGACGTGGTCATGCAAGTATTCAATGATCGCTTGCGCTAGCGCCATGCCATCATAAGTTGCCGTCCCGCGCCCGATTTCATCAAATAAAATCAAAGAACTGGCAGTGGCGTGTTGCAAGGCGGCGTCGGCTTCCATCATTTCCACCATGAACGTCGATTGACCTTGCGCTAAATTATCCGCCGCGCCGATGCGCGTAAAGATTTGGTCAAACACTGGCAATTCGGCGCTGTCCGCTGGAACGAAGCACCCAGCTTGCGCCATGATCACGATCAACGCAAACTGACGCATGTAAGTCGATTTACCGGACATGTTCGGCCCGGTGATCAACAACATATCCGTATCATGCGCCATGATCACGTCGTTGGGAATGTATTGTTGCGTGCCTAAGACTTGTTCAACAACCGGATGACGGCCGCCGTGCACCGCCACATCATGCCCTTTTGCGGACATTTGGGGCCGGACATAGTGATTGTTTTCAGACACGGTGGCAAAACCTTGCAAAACGTCTAAGCTAGCCACTAATGCCGCCAATTTTTGCAGCCGCGCAATTTGGGCTTTGACTTGTTCACGGATCTCTTGGAACAAATCATATTCCAAGCCTGCCGCAGATTCTTGCGCCGTCAACATCAACGCGGCCTTTTCCTTGAGCTCTGGCGTGGTGAAGCGCTCCGCATTGGTCAAGGTCATTTTGCGTTCATAACGGTCTTCTGGGACTTTATCCAAGCTCCCATTCGGCACGGAAATAAACCAACCAGCCGCACTGGTATTGTTCACCTTCAGCGTACGAATCCCGGTGATTTCGCGTTCGTGGGCTTCCAGTTCTGCCATCCACTTCGCACCGTTGCGGTTGGTGTCGCGGTAGGTATCGAGTTGTTGATTATACCCAGCCAAAATGACCCCGCCATCGGTGATGGACAACTTGGCTTCAGGATCGATCGACCGGCGGATCAAATCAGCAACATCAGTAACGGGGTCGAGTTGCGCCCGCATCTCTGCAAATGCCCCATCATCGAGTTGGTCCAAAATCGCTTGAATGCTAGGAATTTGGTCCAGTGAGGTTTGCAACTGAATCAAATCACGCCCATTGACATTGCCATAAGCCACCCGTCCAGCTAAGCGTTCCAAGTCATACACTTGGGTCAAGCTTTGTTGCAGTTCACTGCGCTCAAAATAATGATCCAGCAAGTCTTGCACTTGCTCTTGGCGCGCGTTAATGGCTTTGAGGTCCAGTAGCGGTCGATCTAGCCATTGCTTCAACAAACGCCCCCCCATCGCAGTTTTGGTTTGATCCACCACTGCCAACAAGGTGTCAGCTTTGCGCCCAGTACGCGAGTTCTTCAAAATGTCTAAGTTGACCCGCGCATCCATATCCATATCCAGATATTGAGATGGCTGGTAGGCCACGGCTTTTTGAATATGGGCTAAGCTGCGTTTTTGGGTGGTGAGCAAATATTGCATCAACATCACCACCACTTGGACTTCTTTAGGATCTTCCAAGTCTTGGCTGACATAACTGGCTTCTGCACTTGGCGTGGTAACCATTTGTGGTGATAATAAGCGGTCGTGGCCCAGCCACTGGGCATCGTCATCGTCTAAGTCGGTGGGCACCACGATTTCTTTGGTGTTTAACGCCGCGAGTTCGTTTTGTAAGGCGAACTTATTGCGCAAACGGGAGACTTTGAGTTCACCAGTCGACAAATCAGTGTATGCAAACCCATAGTCCTTGCCTGTGGGCAGCACAGCTGACAAGTAGTTGTTTTCAGTCGCTTTACCTGGCTTCACATCCAAAATGGTCCCAGGTGTGATCAACTGCGTCACTTCGCGCTTGACCATGCCGACTGCTTTGCGCGGATCTTCCACTTGTTCGCACAGCGCGACTTTGTAGCCTTGATCGACAAGCGTTTCGATCGGTGCTTGAACTGCGTGATGTGGGACACCGCACATTGGGATCGCATGATCGGTGTTTTTGCTGCGGTAGGTCAACTTCAGCTCAAGTATACGAGCACCTTTGATGGCATCATCGTTATATAATTCAAAAAAATCCCCAACGCGGTAGAACAAAAAGGCATCAGGGTATTGATCCTTGATGGCCTGGTATTGTTGCATCATTGGCGTCGTTTGCGTCTTGCGTGGCATGCTTTCACCCATCCTTAAAATATCTGCATCTATTGTAGCATTATTGCAAGATCTGCGCATGACCCGGTGAGGTCTGTTTCATGGCGCCAGTGATTTAAAATTGGAACGCCAGCAGGCCGCCGCGCCATCGTGAGGGTCCTCGGGAAAGCTAGCCGAGATGTGTCGCTACGCTCCCCACTCGCCGGATCTTTCCCTGCGGCTTTCCG
>CAKRHU010000202.1 GCA_934339215.1 uncultured Lacticaseibacillus sp. | reverse complement strand
GAATAGTGGCAATAATAGGAGCCACCAGCGATGCTTTTTCATTTCATCACATCTTTCAGTTGTTCAAATCGACCTTTGGCACTTCGTTTGCAGATGGATCCGCTTTGAAAGTCGCCTTTTGACCGAGCCCCATCATGTTGGCAAAAATGTTCTTCGGGAAGGTCACAACGCTTTGATTGTAAGCCTTCACGTCTTCAATGTAGCGTTGCCGTTCGGTACTGATGCGGTTTTCGCTACCTTCAAGTTGGGTCATCAAAGTTTGGACGTTTTCTTGTGAAGACAGTTTTGGATAAGATTCCTTGATCACAGAGATCAAATTGGCCGTTTGGGCTTGTAATTGACTATCTGCGGTCGCCTTAGCCTTGGTAGTCGTTGCATTGTTATAGTTGCTACGGGCTTTGGCGATATTGTCAAAAATCTCGGTTTCGTGATTCATGGACCCTTTAACGGCACTGACCAAATTGGGAATCAAGTCGGCGCGTCGTTGCATGACGTTTTCCACTTGACTCCATTGGGCAGTGACCTCTTGGTTTTGTTTGGCTAAGCTGTTGTAAGTGCTGACGCCGTAAATGCCGAAGATCACCGCAACGGCTGCGATGATCAGCCCGGTGATGGCCACGGGACTCAATCGTTTGCTTTGCATGGTGTTAACCCCTCTCGTATATCTTTAGTGTACCATGACGAAGGCCCCTCGCGTCAGGCTTAAGGCCGATATCTTGGGCCGAGCAAAAAGAAGGCCGAAACCAACTTCCTCAGTGCTTAATCATAATAAGTAACGTTGCCTAATATCACTGGGCGATTCGCGCCAGTCGCACTTGGAACATTGCTAGGTCGATGGTGAAGCGTTTGATTGCCTAGTACCACCATCGCAATGGCTTCTTTGGCATCTGAACGTAATCCCAAGTCTTCTTGCCGTTGCACCTTTGCTTCTGGTAATAACTTCTGAATGCGAGCCATCAATGTCGGATTGTAGCTACCCCCACCGCTAACGATCAATTCCGTTTCTCCTTGACAAAACGGTCGCAAAGCCTGCGCGATCGTTTGAGCGGTCAATTCCGTCGCAGTGGCGATCCAATCATTGGCACTGAGTTGAAATTGTTGTTGTAGCGCGTCTACATATTGACGCCCAAAGCGTTCACGTCCAGTCGTTTTTGGCGGCATCAGTTTAAAATATGCGTCTTTAAGTAACGTACTCAACACCCGTTGATCGACTTTACCCAAGGCAGCATACTGACCATCACGATCATATTCTTCTTTAAAGTAGCGCCGACATAACTCGTCGATCACCATATTGCCAGGCCCAGTATCAAACGCTAATAAATCCGTTAGCTTGGCCTGGCGAGGGATCACTGTGACATTCCCGATACAACCAATGTTTTGCAAAAGGCGAGTTTTGCAGTCGCTACGATAAAGCACATATTCTGAATAAGGAACGATAGGTGCTCCCAATCCGCCCACGGTCATATCTCTTGAGCGAAAATCACTGATCACGGTGGTATGTGTGAGCTCACTGATGACAGCCGGATTACCAATTTGTAAAGTCGATGCCACTTCGCCTTGCGTTGGTTGCGGTAAATGATAAATAGTTTGACCATGACTCGCCACAAAGCCTAGCGTTGCCGAATCGATACCGACGCTTTGACAAAGTGCCAACACTGCTTCAGCAAATTCCCGCCCTAAAGCAAAGTTTAAGCTACATATTTCCGCTAACGTCGCGGTTTCATTGTTCAATGACTTGCTGATCAGCACCTTGAGTTGGGCGGTAAATGGATAAGTTTCAAATGCCTTTAAGTACACTTGCGTCGATTCACCGCAACCTGTGATCTCAACTAACGCCGCATCGACACCATCTAAGGATGTTCCTGACATTAAACCTACTGCTAACATATTGTCTCCTTATCATGCCAAACAATTTATCAACGACAAAGCCTCGCCATGTGCATGCACACGACGAGGCTTTATGTTGAAATCAAGCTTTCAGTTGATTGATTTCTTGTTGCATTTTGATCATTTGCTCGATCAAGGTCTGCTCACTCATCGTGGTCATCAACTGATCTTGCGCGTGGATCAACAGCAGTGAAATATCCGTGCCACCATCAAGGTCTGCAGTAATGAGCTGCGTTTGGACATTATGTGCCAACGTCATTTCATCAGCAGCTGCTTTCATCAAGGTTTCACTTTGCGCATCATCGCCATTGCGAGTCGCTTCTAGCGCTTCATAAAGATTCGCGCGGGCAGTGCCAGCATGGGTAATGATTTCAAAGATTTGATTTTCTAAGCCTTCCATACACAACTCTCTTTCTAGAATCGGAATACAAACAGATACATGATGATGCCAAACGCGACACTCGTCATCACCACAAAGTACAAATACCGAGACAACTTGAACGCTTCTTTACGCTCGATATACAACAGCACTGCTGGAAACAACAGCCCGATGCCGAACGTATTACCGAAAAATGTCAGCGCTTGTGAGTGCAGTGAATCGTTGATGAAAATGATCAACAAGTTCAGTAGCGCCAAGCCGCCAATAAATACGGCCGCGCTCAAGAAATTCGGTTGCCGTCTGTTACCAGTCAGTCGTCGCATAAATTATACCTCCTCTACTACATCTGCATTTTCTTTAGCTAATTCAGCTTTGTCATACATCCGTACGAATGGAAAGTAAATCACGGTTGCGATTGCGATGTTTACCAAACATAAGATGATTGCTCGCCAGTCACCACCGGTAGCTAAGAACGCACCGATCGGAGCTGGCAAAGTCCAAGGCGGCTGAACGAACATCATGTGCACTAATCCCAGTGAGAAAGCAAACCAAGTGACAAAAGTCATCACTATCGGCGCCAAAATGAATGGAATTAAGAACACAGGGTTCAACATCACTGGGAAACCGAAGATGATCGGTTCGTTAATGTTGAATAAGCAAGGTACCGCACAAGCACGCGTGATCGACTTGGTGTACTTGGACTTACCAACCATAAAGGCAGCAATGATCAGGCCAATCGTCGCACCAGAACCACCGATCCAAATGAACCATTGGAAGAAGGTTTCAGGGGCGATATGTGTTGCTTGCGCACCGTGCGCCACTTTATCAGCGTTTTCGGTGAAGTATTGTAGCCAAACTGGACGAGCGACAGAACCCACGATGGAATCACCATGAATCCCGAAGAACCAGAAGAATACAACTAAGAATACTGGTACTAAAACACCTGGCAAGGTGTCACCGGCTTTAACCAGTGGCGAGAAGATCGTTTGAATGACAGTTTCCAAATTGATCTTGAAGGCCACGTTGATCAACGTCATAACCAGCATCAAGAACCCAGCAGGAATGACCGCTTCAAATGAGTGGGCCACTGAACTTGGTACTTGTTCTGGCATTTTGAAAACCAGGTTATGGGTCTTACAAAAACGAAGGACTTCAACGGCAAAAATGGCCAAGATCATGCAAGGGAAGATCCCAACAGAGCCTAAAGTCGACATGTCCAGCATGATGCTACCAGACTTGGTAAATACTGGCATGATGGAAAGCAAGAACGTTGCAACGGATAACTGGCCGCCAGCTAATGGATCAAGCCCATAACTTTTGGCTAAATTGTACCCGACCCCAAAACATATATATAGCGACATGATCCAGAAAGTCATACGATATGGGATCATGATTTGTTGTACGTGAGCCGTAGCCCAAACATGGTAGCCCCAATCAGCTGGGATCGGAGGCATCGCAATGATCAAAATGAAACTCCCGACGATGATCAGCGGAATGGCGGAAACCACCCCATCACGAATGGCCCGCAAATGCCGCTGTTCGGAAATTTTGGATAATGGCTGAGCAAACTTGGTATCTAAGGTATCAAATAGCTTGTTCATGATTTGTCACACCCCTTATTGTTGGATGAGTTCAAGGAGGTGTTTGCCTCCTAACGGACTGTAGTCACGTGGTGGAATATTAACGATCGGAATATTTTTCGCATCAGCATATTCCTTGAATTGATTGAAACGATTACGGACTTGCGGTGCCACTAACACCATATCCCAATCATCCCCAGCAATGGCATCTTGTGCTTCACCTGACCCAACCGCGTTGGCTTCAATCGCAACGCCAGCTTTATCAGCTTCAGTCTTCAACGCTTTTTCAACGATGGCACTGGACATTCCACCTGAACAAACAAATAAGATCTTCTTCATGATATTTTCCTCCCCCGATTGTCAA
>CAKRHU010000201.1 GCA_934339215.1 uncultured Lacticaseibacillus sp. | reverse complement strand
TCGCTCTGCGCAACTGGCGAAAACTTATTGGCGTGATGCTTCTGGCGATCGTTTGCGCGAGTGGATGGGTGTGACTGCAGCCGAGTTTTATGATTCTGGCCGCATTGGCGTGGTACCGTTGGACTTTTATTATCCAGGCCGCGGGAAAAGCGGTGACTTACCGCCGCGCAAAGGCTTTGCTGATCAGTGGCATCAGCCAATTTTGCAATTGATGCCTAAAGTAAAGCTCACCTTGTTGATCGGCATGTATGCGGTGAAATATTATTTGCCGAACCGTGAAAAGACGTTAACAGAAACGGTGCGCAACTTTGAAGCGTACCAGCCGTACTTTCCGTTAGTGCATCCCTCGCCGCTCAATTATGGTTGGTTGCACAAAAATCCGTGGTTTCAACAAAGCGTCTTGCCGCAATTACAACAGCAAGTGCGCAACTTACTTTAAATGATGATTGGTCTAGTCGAAAAGACTAGACTTTTTATTTGGAACGATTCTGATACCGGTAACAATGGGCCGTGGCTTGCAAGGCTTGCCGGCATTCCCGTATTCTATACCTAGCATATATTTAACGGAGGAGGCGACATTTTGGAAAATTGGTATAATCACGCGATCATCTATCAAATTTATCCGAAATCTTTTCAAGACAGCAATGGCGATGGTATCGGCGACTTGCCGGGCATTATTCAACGCATTCCTTATTTAAAAACGCTTGGTATCAATACGGTTTGGTTGAATCCCGTATTTACCTCGCCACAAGTGGACAATGGCTATGACGTGGCCAATTACTATGCCATCGATCCAGATGTCGGGACTATGGCGGATATGGATGCGTTGATCAAAGCGCTGCATGATGCTGGGATCCATTTGCTGCTGGACTTTGTAATGAATCATACGTCTGATCAACATCCTTGGTTTCAAGATGCAATCAAGCATCCTGGCAGTTTATATCGCGATTATTATATTTTTGCCGGGGATCACGATCAGCGCCCTAACAATTGGGGCAGCTTCTTTGGTGGCTCTGTGTGGGCCAAAGATCCAGCTGGTACCGGCAAATCATATTTCCACTTATTTGATCGGCACATGCCAGACTTGAACTGGGCCAATCCTGAAGTGCGCCACGCGATGGGCGATATTGCTGATTTTTGGCTGAAAAAAGGGATCGATGGGCTGCGCGTGGATGCCTTTATCCACATCGCCAAAGCCCGTTTAGATCAAGATTTTCCAACGGCAGACGGCTCACGCGAACCAGTTGTGGCCGAACCATTTTTTGCCAATTTACCGCAAGTCCAAACCTGGTTGCGGCCATTTACCGAACGCATCAAAACGGATTACCCGCAAGCCTTCTTGTTAGGTGAAGCCGCCAGTGCGGATGTGAATTTGGCGGCGGCTTATACCGATCGGTTGATGGATAGCGTGGTGACGTTTCGCTACTTTAAAGAAGATGAATCGCAAGTCGATCCCGCTTATCCGGCGCAATATCAACCTAAACCTTTGAATTGGCAAGCCTTCAAGCAAACCCAAGCAGTGTGGCAACAAACGTTATCAGCTATGCCGACGCTTTATTGGAGCAATCACGATATGCCACGCCTCCTTGGTCGCGTCGCCAAAAATTCATTGACGGCGCGGAGTTTGGCGATGTTGATGTATCTGCAACGTGGCATCCCGATCATTTATTATGGCGAAGAGTTGGGCATGACGAATCTGCAGTTTGATTCAATTGATGCGTTTCAAGATCAAACCGTGGGGCCTTGGGTGCAAGCGGCGATGGCGGCTGGGCAAACCAAAGCCCAAGCCTTGCAACAAGTTTCTGCCACCCATAAGTTGCCAGCGCGTGGTGGCATGCGCTGGGATAACACGCAAAATGCGGGCTTTTCCACCGGCACGCCATGGCTTCAAGGCAAAAGCGCTGATACGCCAACGGTTGAAAAGCAAGCTGATGATCCAGAAAGTCAGCTGAATTTTTACCGCGAGTTGTTGAAACTCAAGCAAACCGACTTGTTCAGTGATGGGGATTATCGCTTGTTGACCACAGATGCCAATAGTTATGTGTATCAGCGCCAATTCCAAAATCAAAAGGCAATCGTCGCCGTATCGATTGGCGATGCATCAGTGATCGATTTGCCTCGAGCGCGTTATGATATTCGATTAGAAAATGGTACCGTGCAACTGTTGAACCAACAGCTACGCCTCAGTGCTGGTGCCAGTGTTGCTTTGATCACGGAGGAATAATATGTTAATTTCTGCAATGGCTCACCGTCCCGAAAGCGAAGATTGTTTCTTGATCGACGCCCACCAAGTTCGCCTCAGATTCAAAACCGCCCTTGGTGACATTCAAAATGTGACCGCTTTATACGGTGATCCTTATTGGAATTTACCCGATAAAACTGGCGAGTATCATTTTACTTATTCAATAGCGCCGATGACCAAAATCGCTAGTGGCCAAACCCATGACTACTGGGCAGTGACGTTAAAGCCGCCTTATCAGCGGATCCAATACTTATTTGCAGCCACTGACTCTGAAGGTAAAACCGTGTTGTTCGGCGATCGCGGGCCCAGAGAAGATACTGAAGCCGAGCGCATCGAAGCGGCTAACTACTTCCGACTGCCTTATTTTCACGAAATCGATCGCACCAAAACGCCAGCGTGGGTCAGTGAAACGGTGTGGTATCAGATCTTCCCTGAACGCTTTGCCAATGGCGATCCTAGTTTGAATCCGGAAAATTGTTTGCCATGGCAGCCAGAAGATCATCCTGGTCGTGACGATTATTACGGTGGGGATCTGCAAGGCGTGTTGGATCACCTAGACGACTTGCAAGGCCTCGGCGTAAACGGCTTATATTTCTGCCCGATTTTTAAAGCTAGCTCCAATCATAAATATGACACCGTCGATTATTTGGAAATTGATCCAGCCTTTGGCGACAAAGCCTTGTTCGCCAAACTGGTGCATGAAGCCCATGCTCGCGGCATGCGGGTGATGCTTGATGCGGTGTTCAACCATATGGGTTATGCGTCGATGCAATGGCAAGACGTGTTGCAAAACGGTCAAAAGTCGCGCTTTGTGGATTGGTTCCATATTCATGATTGGCCGCTGTTACCATACCGCGATCCCACGCAAGGCCAAGGTGATCCACAATTTGATACCTTTGCTTTTGGCCCGGGGATGCCTAAGCTCAACACTGCGAATCCAGAAGTGCAAGATTACCTATTAGAAATTGCGACTTATTGGGTCAAACAATTTGATATCGATGCTTGGCGCTTAGATGTCGCCAATGAAGTCGACCATCATTTCTGGCGCCAATTCCATGATGCCTTGATCGCCATCAAACCCGATTTTTACATTTTAGGGGAAGTGTGGCATTCAAGCCAACCATGGCTTAATGGCGACGAGTTCTCAGGCGTGATGAATTATGCCTTCACGCAACAAATCGAAGACCATTTCTTGACCGGCGTCAGTGATGCTAACACGATGTTAGCCCGTTTAAGCGATCAGTTGATGTTGTACCGCGATAATGTCAATGCGATGATGCTCAACATGCTGGATTCGCATGATACCCCGCGCTTGTTGACAGTGGCTGGCGGTGACTTAGATCGTGCCTTACAAGCACTGGCCTTCACCTTCTTACAAACGGGAACCCCTTGTATCTACTATGGTACGGAAATGGGGATGGCTGGGGAAAATGATCCCGATGACCGCAAGCCGATGGACTGGACCAAGCTTCATCAGTCGACTTGGCAACGCGTTCACGCCTTGGTTGCTTTACGCCGTGAATTTGCGCGGTTGTTAGGCCAAGGGACGACTAGTTATGCCTTATCTGATACTGGCTTGATCAAAGTCACCCGTCAGCTTGCCGATCAAACGCTAGAAGGCTACTTTAATACGACCAATCAGCCGGTGGCCATCAACGCCACGCCGCGGTTGCAACAAGGTTATCAAGCCGGCATATTGGCGCCGAAAGGCTTTATTGTTAATGCGGTATCGTAATCTTGATAACGGTAACAAAGTCTTTAAACTTGTAAAAGCGTTTTCTAACCGATTACGCTAGTAGGTATAAGAGGTGAAATGGAGTGAATGCCAATGAATGTGAAGTGACCCTTTTTAGCCTTGAGATTGCGTAAAAAGACGACCGTCATCTTGACGGTTAACCAAACGGGTATCAGCGATAGCACAGAAATCAACAGTCAAATGAGGAGGTGAGTGCGTGAGTTGGTGGCAAAACG
>CAKRHU010000200.1 GCA_934339215.1 uncultured Lacticaseibacillus sp. | reverse complement strand
CCGCATAAACCGACAGTTTCTGGAATGGTAATGTGATGGTGTTGTAGCCATTTTAACGTTGCCATGAGCAAATTCCCGTTCGCGGCAAAAATCACCGCTTTTTGATGCTGAACGCGGGTTAGCCAAGTTTGCAGGTCATCGACTTCATCGGCTTCAACTTCTAATAAAGTCACTGGCACGTTCAATTTTTGGCCCACATTTTGCCAAGCGTTAAACCGTTCTTGCCGGACCGTCGCTTCAGCCAATGGATTAGCGATCACTAACGCTTGTTGATAGCCTTTTTCGAGTACCGCTTGCGCTAAAATACTGGTGGCTTGGCGGTCATTTGAAGTGACACACGCAAAATCTAAAGGCTCAACCAAGCGATCCACTAAGATCACTGGGACTTTAGCCTCTTGCAAGAACTGATAATCGGCTGCTTTGGGGCTGCGCGGTTGAATAATGATCCCATCGACATTTTGCGATAATAAATTCAATAACACATCATGTTCTTGGGCGACGGTTTTGCCTTCTGCCACTAAGATCTGCACACCAAGTGGTTGAGTGATCGCTGCGATCCCTTTAACCAAATATGGCGCATAACCATTGGCAAGATCGCCGACCACCACCCCGATTTGATGGGTACGATTAGACTTTAAGGCGCTGGCATTGTGGTTGGGAACATAGTGTAGCTCGGCGATCACCGTTTTAAGGCGGGCTTTGGTGCTAGTCGACATGCGCTCAAAATGGCCATTTAAATAACGAGAGACAGTGGCTTTAGAAACGCCAGCAAGCCGTGCGACATCATTGATCGTGTACTTTGTCATCGGTAACGCCCCCATTTCGTCAGTTTTCATGTTTTATTGTACACGTTTTGTTGATGCCATGAAACCGTTACCTTGCGCCAGCATGCAACTTCCGGTAGAGTGTGGGCAAGAGGTGAAAACGATGACTTATGGTTATATCAAAATGATTCGCGGTTTGGTGGGCCACACACCGATCATTCTCAATTGCACCGGTGGGATCTTGCTCAACGACAAGCGCGAAGTTTTATTGAATCTGCGTACCGATACGCATAACTGGAGCTTGCCAGGTGGGTATTTGGAATATGGGGAAACTTTTGCGCAAGGCTTAGTGCGCGAATACAAAGAAGACAGTGGCCTCGATGTGCGCATCGTGCGGCCTTTAAAGTTGTTTGATGATGGGGAAACGAAATACCCGAATGGGGATGTGGCGCAAACCATTGCGATGTTGTACCTAGTGGCGCCAGTCGGTGGGGCGTTACTGACTCAAGCGACCGATGAAACCCTAGGGCTAAAATTTTGGCCCTTTGACCATTTACCCCCATTATTGAATCAACAAAATGCTGACATGCTTGCTTATGCCGCGAAAAATATTTAGCACACCCATAAATTGAGCACTTGTTCAAGCCTTTAAAATTAACTTAGCTGACGCGAAATCTACTATATAGGTTCCGCGTTTTTTATTGTTGAGGCCTGTAGACAGGCATTAACGTCATCAAAAATAATTTAGGAAACACTAAATTTAAGCTTTACTTATGAAAAGATTTGGTTAGACTAAAAGGTGTTTCAGAAAGGAGCGCGTTCAAATTGAAAGATCAAAACAAACAGCCTGAAAAGCATAAATTAATCGAATATGCTAACGGGCCGTCCCTGGAAGAAATCAACGGCACTGTGGAAGTGCCAAAAGGCAAAGGCTTCTGGCGCACGTTATTCGCTTATTCAGGTCCTGCTGCGCTAGTCGCCGTCGGGTATATGGATCCAGGGAACTGGTCAACTTCCATTACTGGTGGTCAAAATTTCCAATACTTATTGATGTCCGTCATCTTAATTTCCAGTTTAATCGCCATGTTATTACAAAATATGGCGGCTAAACTGGGCATTGTTACCCAAATGGACCTTGCGCAAGCCATTCGTGCTCGCACAAGTAAGGCTTTAGGCATCATTTTATGGATCATGACTGAATTTGCGATCATGGCGACTGATATCGCTGAAGTTATCGGTGCGGCCATCGCGTTATACTTGCTATTTAATATTCCACTTGTTATTGCTGTCTTTATTACTGTTTTTGATGTCTTGATCTTATTGTTACTCACCAAAATCGGCTTTCGGAAAATCGAAGCGATCGTCGTGTGCTTGATCTTAGTGATCTTGTTTGTTTTCGTTTATCAAGTGGCCTTGTCTGACCCTGATTGGGGCGGCGTGATCAAAGGCTTAGTGCCAAGTGCTGGCACGATTGCCAGTCATCCAACTGTTGGTGGCATGACGCCATTATCAGGGGCACTTGGGATCATCGGTGCCACGGTGATGCCGCATAACTTGTACTTACACTCTGCCATTTCGCAAACGCGTAAAATCGATCACAACAATGAAGAAGACATTCACCAAGCCGTGCGTTTCTCGAACTGGGACACCAACATTCAATTGTCCATCGCTTTTGTGGTCAACAGCTTGTTATTGATCATGGGTGTGGCGGTGTTCAAGTCTGGTGTCGTCAAAGATCCATCTTTCTTCGGTTTGTATCAAGCGTTATCCAATACCGATATGTTATCTAACAGCGTCTTGATCGCTGTGGCTAAGTCTGGCGTATTGTCTGCCTTGTTTGCCATCGCCTTGCTGGCCAGTGGTCAAAACTCCACCATCACTGGGACTTTAACCGGGCAAGTGATCATGGAAGGTTTCGTCCACATGCGCATGCCACTATGGGCCCGGCGGTTGATCACCCGTTTGATTTCTGTGATCCCAGTGCTGTTATGTGTGGCGATGACCTCTGGTATGAACAAAATTGATCAACATACTGCGTTGAATGATTTAATGAACAACTCTCAAGTGTTCTTGGCTTTTGCCTTGCCATTTTCCATGTTGCCATTGTTGATGATGACTGATTCCACCGCTGAAATGGGCAATCGGTTCAAAAACGTGGTGTGGGTCAAGGTCTGTGGCTGGGTATCAGTCATTGGTTTGACTGTGTTGAACATGATCGCCTTACCTGATTCCTTTGCTGGGTTCTTAGGCGATCATGCCAGTGCCGCTGATGTGAACATGGCACACATTGCGTCTTATGTGGCCATTGTGGCAGTGCTCGCTTTGCTGGCTTGGTGTGCGGCAGATATTTACCGCGGCGACAAGAAGCTTGCACAATTGCATGCTAAAAACGGTGAAGTTCGCGCCACGCCAGATTATGAAGGAGATGCTGAATAATGGCAGCTAAAGATTATCAAAAGATTCTGGTCGGTGTCGATGATTCCGCCGATGCCTTAGCTGCGTTTCGCTATGCGATTCATCGCGCACTTGCTGACAATGCCGCATTGATCATTACCAGCATTTTAGAATCAGATGATTATTCTGTTTTTGAAGCCATGGATAAAGATTATGTGCATGGGGAAGCGGCAGCACTTGAACAACATATTCAAGATTACCGGCGCTTGGCGTTAAAAGCAGGCATTAAGTCCGTAACTGCTGTGATTGCAGAAGGTGACCCAGGCGAAACGATCGTCAAAACCTTGATTCCTAAGTATCAACCAGATTTACTGATCGTTGGTGCTGAAGCAAAAAAAGGCATCAAACGGCATTTTGGTTCGCAAGCTGCTTACATGGCCAAGTACGCGCCGATTTCAGTTTTAGTGGTTCGCGAATAATCACCTGTTCGTGACTTGTTTCTCAAATACGCGCCAAAAAGGTACGGGGTGCGCCGTACCTTTTTGGTTTAAGGAAGTGAGCTGATGACGCAACATAATGGGCAACGGCGTGAGCAGATCTTAAAAACGGCACAAGAATTATTTGCTGAGCAAGGTTTTGCCAACACCACGACGCGGCAACTCAATCAAACCGTCGGCATTGCTGATGGGCTACTGTATTATTATTTTCCTCAAGGCAAGCAAGCTTTGTTAGATACGATCGTGGCGACAGGGATCAGTGATCGCTTGGACATGATCCGCATGCAACTGCAAGGGGTTGAAACCCTTGACGGCCTGGAAAAGGCGATGATGCAAGCTTTTGAGAAAGTTTGGGCCGTATTGTCCGAACCTGAAGGCTATCAAGTGTTTGTGATCACCGTGCGCGAGCGGCATTTGTTATCTGAAGAAGCCAGTGCTTGGCTCGATCAATCGGCGTTGAAATTTGTCCAAACCATGAGTGCGCAATTGGCGACACTATCGTGGTTGCACTTGGATGTGTCTCATGCGACGCAACTGGCGACGATTATTATCGACTTATTGCGCAACTCTTTGGCTTCAGATCTACTGTTTGCTGATCG
>CAKRHU010000199.1 GCA_934339215.1 uncultured Lacticaseibacillus sp. | reverse complement strand
GTGACATAGTATTCCCAATCTTCATTCGGCACTTCTTTAGCCGCGATCTTCCAAGTCCCAGTGGTGATCATTGGTTCGATGGTGATGGTCATCCCCGCCTTTAAGCGCAAGCCGTGACCAGCTTCACCATAATGCGGGACGTTTGGACTTTCATGCATCGTTGGCTGAATGCCATGGCCGATCAATTCGCGGACATCGCCGTAGTTGTTTTCAACTTCGGTGAATTGTTGGATCGCGTGGCCGATGTCGCCGATGCGGTTGCCGACTTGCGCTTGTTCAATGCCCAAGTACAACGCCTTTTTAGTGTCATCTAATAATTTTTGCCGTTTGTCGGAAACTTTGCCAACGGCGTATGAGCGGCAAGCATCAGACATGTAGCCTTGCCAGTTGACTACCGTATCAACAGACACGATGTCGCCTTCTTTAAGCATTAAGCCTTTGCGCGGAATCGAATGCGCAACTTCATCGTTGATGGCAACACAAGTGGCGTAGCGATAGCCTTCAAAGCCCTTTTCTGCCGCGACGGCGCCGTGGGATTCGATCCATTCGTTGGCGAATTTTTCAATTTCCCAACTGGAGATGCCTGGACGAATGATGTCGTCAAGCTTTGCTAACATGCCAGCTAAAATGGCGCCGGATTTAGCCATGCCTTCAATTTCACGTGGTGATTTCAGTGTGATCAAAATGTGCACTTCCTATTTTTTTCTTCCATTCCAGTGTAACACAACTGTGAACTATTCCACTGAAGCAACATATTTGCGCAGCGCTTCCATCAACGTGGTATGCGTCATGAAGCCAAAGGCATTGATTTTATCCACGTTGGCATAAGAATCGCGGATATCGCCTTGGCGGGCTGCTTTGTAAGTGGCGTTGAGCGTCTTGCCAGTGATAGCTTGTAAGTCGTCCGCCACTTGTTGCAAGGTGGTTTGTTGGCCATTGGCAATGTTGAAGACATCTGCCCGCGCTTCTGGCGTATGCAATAAGCCGATGATGGCAGATACCACGTCGCCAACAAAGACAAAGTCGCGGGTTTGACCACCATCGCCGAAGAAGGTGAACGGCTTGTCGTTTTGCAAGGCATTCATGATGATGGACAAGACGCCGGAATATGGAGACGCTGGATTCTGCTTGGGACCAAAAACGTTAAAGAAGCGCACCGTGACAAAAGGCAGGTCATACAAACGCGAATAGTTGATGATTGCGCGTTCCGTGGCGTACTTGTCTACCGCATATTGGGTCAATGGATCCACCGCCAAGGTTTCGACTTTTGGCAAGGTTGGGTTTTCACCATAAACCGCTGCAGAGCTGGCGAAGAATAACTTCTTTAATGGTAAGTGTTCGCGGCGAATGGTTTCAATGATGTTTAAGTTGGCTTCTTGGTTGATCTCATGAGTGTAATACGGGCGATCAACAGAATCGGCAACACTGGCGATGGCCGCCAGCAACACGATGTAGTCAAACTTTTCATTGATCAACAGTGCTGACATAAAGTCGTGGTCAGTGATGTCATGTTTGATGAACGTCACTTTGTCGCTGTCAGGAAGATTGCTCAACAACCCCATCGACAAGTCATCTACCACAGTGATCTGATTGTCACCTTTGATCAATTCATCGACTAAATTCGAGCCAATGAAACCGGCCCCGCCTGTTACCAAATATTTGGACATGTTGCGCCTCCTAAGAATGTTGTCTATATTCTACCACACTTGGGCAACTAGTCGCCGTGGCTGAAGTTTGCTATAATTGCGGTTAAAGTGAATTAACGAAAGGAAGTCCAGCATGGTCAAAGCAGCAATCGTATATGCCAGCATGACAGGCAATAACGAAGAAATCGCAGGCATCGTCGAAGAAGAATTCGAAAAGTACGGGGTCGAAGTCGACACCACGGAAGTTTCTCAAGCAGATGCCGAGGACTTCGAAGACGTGGACATTTGTGTCGTGGCCACTTACACTTACTCTGATGTCGGCGACGGTGTCTTACCAGATGAAGCCGTTGATTTTTACGATGATTTAAAAGAACTCGATTTATCCGGCAAAATCTTTGGAACTTGTGGATCCGGCGATACCTTTTATGACGATTTTTGCACCAGTGTCGATGACTTCGCCAAAGCCTTCGAGGAAACTGGGGCCACTAAAGGGGCAGAATCCGTCAAAATCGACCTCGCGCCTGAAGATGATGATATCAAAAAGCTTGAAGTCTTCACCAAAGCCTTAGTGGACAAGCAAGCCAGCTTGTAATGAAATCAAGCGCAAGGCCGCCGCGCCTTGTGCTTTTTGTTTGCCCTATTTGGGAACTGAAAGCGTTTCTTATTTGCATCGTGCACAATTGATTTGAACGTGATATAGTTAAGTCAGAAAGCAGGTGTGCGAAATGATTTATGATTACGACGTCACATTGGAAAACGGCGACACCTATTCGATGAGCAAATACCGCGGCCACCCCTTGGTGATCGTAAACACGGCAACCAAGTGCGGCTTTGCCCCGCAGTTCAAACAATTGGAAAGTTTATACGAACAGTTCAAAGACCAAGGCTTAGTGGTATTAGGCTTTCCGTCCAACCAATTCAAACAAGAACTCGCTGACGGACAAGCTGCAGCTGAGGCTTGTCGGTTGACTTATGGGGTGTCCTTCCCCATGCACAGCATGACCATCGTCAACGGCGACGAAGCCGATCCCTTGTTTAAAGAATTGAAACATGATGCCCCTGGCGTTTTAGGCGAAGCCATCAAGTGGAACTTCTGCAAGTTCTTAGTTGACGCTGATGGTCATGTCGTTGAACGCTTCGCCCCAAAAACTAACCCGAACAAAATGACCCCAAGCATTGAAAAACTCTTGAAATAAAAAATATGCCTGTCACCGATGATTGCATCCGTGGCGGGCATATTTTGATTAACGCGCTAGATATTGCCGTTCTTGATCTTTGACACCAGTCAACACAAAGCGGCCGGCAAAGTATTGCGGATCGGCTTGGTAATCGCCTGCCGCATATGGGACTTTATCATTGAAGACTGCTTCATATTCCGGCACGGACAACTGCTTGCGATCATCTAACATTTGGGCATGTTGCGCGGCGTGCAAGTATTGTTCAAAACCGTCAACCAATGTTGCAGAGAAGAATTCCCCAACCGCGCCGGAACCGTACGAGAACAACCCCAACGTATCGCCTGCTTGCAAACCATCATCTAAATCAAGCATTGACAGCAAGCCCAGATACAAAGACCCGGTATACAAGTTCCCAACGCGGCGGGAATATTGAATCGAGCGATCAAAATGGGCCATTAAATCCGCTTGCTTAGCCGCATCGCCTTCAGGCAGCGCTAACCGCAACGCTTTTAAACCCATTTTGGTATAAGGTAAGTGGAAGCAAAGGGCTTTGAAATCAGCGAGAGTTTTGCCAGTGGTGGCCTTGTAGCGATCCCAAACTTGTTGGAAAAAGTCCAGATATTGGGCCGTGGAGTACTTCCCTTTAGCTAACGCGGTATCTTGATAAACTGGCCGCCAGAAATCCATGATCGAATCACTGCGGTATACCGAATCGTCATTGATCGTCAAAATGTGCGGATCTTTTGAGACGATCATGGCCACCGCACCAGCGCCTTGGGTCACTTCGCCGCCGGTTTTCAACCCGTAGCGGGCAATGTCTGAAGCGATCACTAAGGCTTGTTGATCAGGATGTGCCGCGACGAAATCACGCGCCATCATCAAAGCCGCAGTCCCGCCGTAACAAGCTTCTTTAATTTCCACGGCGCGCGCCCAAGGACTCAGATTCAATAACTTTTGGATATACAACGCGCCAGCTTTTGATGCATCGATCCCAGACTCGGTGCCTAACGCGATCAAGCCGATGTGATCATTTTCAGATAAAATGCTAGCCGCAGCGTCTGCGCCCATGGTCACAATGTCTTGTGAACTCGGCGCGACGGCTTGTTGGTCTTGGCCGATCCCGATGGTGTATTTGTCTGGTTCATCCCCGCGGGCTTTGGCCAATTCGATCAAATCCACATAAAATGCTGGTGTTGCCATCCCGATACGATCAATTCCGATACTCATTTTTGTTCCCCTTTTTCATCACGAATGCGCCCTAAAATGTCTTTGGCAGTGGCGAGATTTTTGGTTTGCGTTTGCAAGGCTTGCGCCACTTGTTGGATTTCGTCCCCTGATGCGCCGGCTTGAATCGCCAACGCATTGGCCTGTAGCGCCATGTGTCCCGCTTGAATGCCAGGCCCGGCTAACGCACGCAAGGCGGCAAGATTTTGCACCAACCCTAACGCGAC